>JAQGIK010000005.1 GCA_028291265.1 Caulobacter sp.
GGCCCCGCCGCCCTGCTGCACCCCGCCGACACCGCCGCCGCGACCGCCGGGCCCGCCCAGCTGCTGTGACAGCGGCGGCGGACGGGTCAACGTCACGGTCAACGCCAACGTCACGGCCGTCGCCGTCTCCGGCGCGGGCAGCCGCGCCGGCGCCGTTGTGTACGGCGGTGGCGGCGGTGGGGGCGGCGGCTACGTCGGCCCCGGGACCATCGGCGTCATCCAGGGCCTCAACGTCGAGGGCGCCCTGAAGAAGAAACAGGTGGCCTACGAGGCCAAGCGCACCCGCACCCGCCGCGTCGTCATCCGCGCCTACTGCGTCGACGACCGCGACACGCCGCACCCGGCCAGCCAGGTGTTCGCCGGCGAGGACGTGGCCGACGGCTACGACGGCGAACTCTACCGCTGCATCGCCGGGACCCGCATGCAGTGGACCGTCATCGAATGGTCGATGCGGGCCAGCAACGAGGGCGGCAAGAGCTACTTCTGCGGCAAGAACGAGAGCCTCTACTACGAACAGGATCTGTCGGGCGGCGAGGGCGGCCCGGCGGTCGAGGGCGGCGGCCATGCCGGCCGCATCGCCTGCCGTCCGCAGCGTCCCGCCCGGGACTGTAACGAACGCTCCCTGCTTCGCCGCTTCGGCGCGGGCGTGAAGGTGATCACCATCGTCGAGATCGAAACCTACACCGCCTACCGCGAGGAGACGGTGCGGGAAGAGTCCTCGAGCAGCTTCACCATGAGCCTCGACGGCGGCGTCGGCGGCAGCGTCTACTGACGCTAGCCCTCCAGCGCCGCTATCATCGCCACCCGCGTCGCATGCCGGCCGCCGTCGAACGGGGCGGTCAGGAAGGCGTCGACGATATCGAGCGCCAGCTTCTCGCCGACCACCTGGGCGCCGATGGCCAGCATGTTGGCGTCGTTGTGCCGGCGGATCATGCCGGCCGAGAAGGTGTCGGCGCAGACGCCGCAGCGGATGCCCCTGACCTTGTTCGCCGCCATCATGACGCCCTGACCCGTGCCGCACAGGACGATGCCGAACCGGCAATCACCGGAGGCGACCAGCCGCGCCGCCGCTTCGGCCTGCGTCGGATAGTGGGTGCTCTCCGCCGTCGTCGGTCCGATGTCGACCGGCGCCCAGCCCCGCGCCGCGATGTGGGCGGCGATGGCCTGTCGCAGCGGAATGGCGTTGTGGTCGCTGGAGAGGACGATGCGGTTGCCGTCTGTCATCAGGTCGTCGGCAGGCCTGAAGGCAGGGCCGTCGCCTCCTTGAGGCAGCGCTCCATGGTCTGTCCCCAGGTCGCCAGCAGGAAGCCGTCGCGGTCCTCGGTGTCGGCCCACAGGGCAATGTCGCTGTCGAAATCGGACAGCAGCTTGGCCTGGACCGCGTCGGCCCGCTCCTTGCCGAGGGCGTCGGCCAGGGCGTTGGTGTGGGCCTCCATCTGCGGTTCGAAGTTGTGGAAGGCCGTGCTGGCCGAGGTGATGCGCGGATCGCTGCTGCCGGTGTCGACCGACGCCTCGAACAGGGCCCCGACCGCGGCGCACTCGCCCCAGTGATAGAGCGTCTCCTCCTCGGCCTCGCCGGCGAGGGCAGGGCAGGCGAGGGCGGCGAGAGCCAGTCCGAGAGCGAGCGCTTTCATCATTTCTCCTTCGGGACCACGACCAGCCGCCAGGCCTTGCCCTGGGCGAGGAATTCACGGGCGGCGGCCTGAACGTCGGCGGCGGAGACCCGCTCCACCCCGGCCAGCTGCGAGCGCACGGCGTCGAGGCGGCGGCCGTCGGTCTGGGCGCCGCCCAGTTGGCCGGCCCAGAACTCGTTGGTCTGCTGGTTCTTGGCCAGGCGTTCGAGGTAGGGCTTCTTGGCCCGGGTCATCTCGTCCTCGGTCGGCGGGTGGTCGGCCAGGTCGGCGGCGATCTTGTCGACGTCGCGGAAGAAGCCGTCGTCCTGACCGGGCGGGATTTCGACGCTGGCCAGCACGTAGCCCCAGTCGGTCCACACCGCGCTGGCGTTGGCCGAGGCGTTGGGGCTGTAGGTCGCGCCCTGCTTTTCGCGCAGTTCGTCGGTCAGGCGCAGGCTGAGGACCTCGGCCATGACGTTGACGTTGCGGGCCTTCTGGACGTTGCTGAAGAAGTCGTCGGTGCGCCAGATGACCAGGGCCGCCGACTGGTCGGCGCGGCCGTTGTGGAAGAGCTTCCGCGGCGCCGCGTTGGGGGCCGGGAAACCGACAACCCGGGCGCCGGCCGGCGGGGCCGCGACGTCCGCCCGTTTGGGCAGGGCGCCGAAAGTGGCGGCGGTGAGCTCGATGGCGCGATCGACGGTGATGTCGCCGACGATGACCACCTCGATGGGGCCATTGGCCAGGGCCGGGGCGACGTTGGCTTTCACCTGCTCCAGTTCGGTGGCCTTGATCTCGGCCGGCGTCGGCCAGGTCCAGCGGCGGTCGCCGTTGTGCAGCAGGCCGGCCAGGTCGCGGGCCAGCACGCCGCCGGTGGTGGCCTGGTACTGCTCGTCGTAGGTGGCGGCGACATTGCGGACGCGCTGGAAGGCGGCCGGGCGCCAGGCGGCGTCGGTGGCGTAGGCGGCCAGCACCTGCAGCTGCAGCTCGGCGTCCTCGGGCCGGGTGTAGCCGGCCAGCAGGAAAGCGTCGTCCTCGACCCCGAAGCTGGCGTTGTAGACCTTCGAGGCCAGCACCCGCTCCATGTCCTCGGTGGTGATCTTGCCGAGGCCCCCCTCGATGATCGAGGAGGCGGCCCAGGTGGTGCTCTGCTTGTCGGCGGGCAGGCCGAGCGTGCCGTTGCCGATCCGGACGCGGACCAGGACCTGGTCGTCGCGGAACTTGGTCGGCTTGACGGTCAGGCGGACGCCGTTTTCGAAACGAACCATGACAGCATCGAGGTCGGCAATATCCCGCTGCTCGACCACCTTGCCTGGCGTCCCGAAGCTCTCGTAGGGCCAGGAGCCCTGCGCGGCGGCGGTGGGAGCCAGGACGTCGCCCTTCAGCGAGGCCTCGTAGGCCTCCAGGACCGCGACCTCTGCGCCGTTCACGGCGGTGGGGGTGGCCAGGAAGATCAGCGGGCCCTGGCCCATGAAGGCGGTCTTCAGCGTCGCCGAGACGGTCTCGGCCTTGAGGTCCTTCACGATGGCCTCGAACAATTCGAGGTCCTGGGCCGGGCTGGTGACTACCTCGGAGTCGCCGAGGCTGCCGACGATCTCGGCGGCGAGGCCGGCGGTGCGGCGGGTGGCGGCGCCGGCGACGCGGGCCTTGAAGACGGTGCGGAACTCCTCGATCTCGCGGTCGAGCTCGGGCTGCAGGACGCCGAACTGCACGGCGCGGCGCTGCTCGGCCATGGCGGCGGTCAGGGCCAGGCGCCATTCGCCGGGCCGGCTGGTGACGGCGATGGAGGTGGCCTCGACGGCGTGCAGCTGGTCGCCCTTGAAGGCGCCGGCGCTGATGAAGGGCGGCTCGGCGCCGCGCATCAGGGCGTTGAAGCGGCGGTTGAGGACGGCGAAGCCGAGCTGCTCGATGACGTCGTCGCGGCGCTTGGCGAGGCTGTCCTTCTTGAGTTCCGGGGCGCTGACCCAGGTGATCTGCAGGGCGGTCGGCGAGCCCGGCTGCACGGCGACCAGGGCTTCGGCCTTGCGCGGGGCGACGGGGCCCAGGTCCGGCTCGCCGCCGTCGGGGCCGCGGCCGGTCCAGTCGCTGAAGCGGGCCTTGATCCTGGCTTCCATGGCGTCGAGGTCGAAGTCGCCGACCATCACCAGGGTGGCCCGCTCGGGGCGGTAGAAGCCGTCGTAGAAGGCGGCGATGCGGTCTCGCGAGGCGGTCTTGAGGATCTCGACCTGGCCGATGGTCTGGCGCTGGGGCGGCAGCTGGCCCTTCATCTGGAATTCGAGGCGCTTCTTGTAGGTCTGCCAGCCGGGGGTGTCGCGGGCCCGTTCCTCGGACAGCACCACGCCGCGTTCGCGGTCGACGGCGTCGGCGGCGATCAGCAGTTCGCCGGCCGTCTCGCGCATCATCTGCAGGGAGACATCGACGGTGGCGTCGTCGGTCTTGGGCAGGTTCAGCTGGTAGACGGTCTCGTTGAAGCTGGTCGAGGCGTTGGTGTCGGCGCCGAAGGCCAGGCCGTGGCGTTCGAGGATCTTGACCAGCTCGCCTTCGGGAATGGCGCGCGAGCCGTTGAAGGCCATGTGTTCGAGGAAGTGGGCCAGGCCCTGCTGGTCGTCGGCCTCGTTCAGCGAGCCGGCGCGGAAGTGCAGGCGCAGGGCCGCCTCGCCGGGCGGGGTGGCGTTCTTCATCAACGCGTAGCGCATGCCGTTGGGCAGGCTGCCGAAGCGGATCTGCGGGTCGGGGGCGACGTCGCTCGAGGCCTGCGGCCAGGCGCCGGCGGGAAGGGCCAACGGGTTGACGACGGGACCCTGGGCGACCTTGGGGGCTTTGGGCGCCCTGGGCTCTTTGGCGGGCCTGGCCGGGGCGGCGGCGACCGCGTCGGGCTTCTGGCCGGGGAGGAAGCTCTTGACCTGGGCGCAGGCGGCAAGGGCGGCAACCGACGCGGCGACGACGGCCACGCGGGCGAAACGGTTCAGGTGGGGCAAGTCCAGAGCACTCGTATTTCTTGTTTGACCGGCACCTTCGCCGCGCGTCGCGGCCATGGCAAGGCGCCGGTGTGGCGGCGGCGGGGACGACGTATTGCAAGCCTGTATTGCGCTGTGAGGGCGGTTGTTGAGGGTTTCCAAGGGCTTGCGTGGAAACCGCGGTCGCCCGGCGGTGGCCTTTTGGTGGCCCTTGAGTGGACTTCGGGGGAGCATTCGGGGCGCCTGCGGTAGGCCGACGGTCGGCATGCGGAGCAAGGAAGGCCGCCTATCGAAGCGGCGGGATCCATTATCGCATGCCGGCCCCTGTCGAGGCCCTTGAGGACGGGCGGCTCAGGCCCGCCTTGTCGCCACGCCGCCGCCGGCCAGGGCGGCGAGGAGGTCGCGCAGGCGCATGGCCGGGTTTCCTGGATGGGGACTTCGGTCTCTGACGCGGTACGCGCACAAGGCGAAGATCGCAGGCCACGGCGAACAGGGCGGGCCAGGCGGGGACAATGGATCGGGTTTTCACGATGAATCAAGGGCCGGACCGGTCGAACGGTGGATTGCGGGGTCGCTGGCGGGGCGTTAGGGTCGGCGCATCCGGGGTGAGCGGTCCCCCGGTCAGGCATCAGCCCAAGCACCGAGCCTTGAGCCGTGCGGAGACCGTCCCTTGAGTGAATTCCAACCCCCGATCCCAAGCCTTGGCGTCCCGAGTTTCCGGGAGTTTGTCCTCTCCAGCCTGAAGGTCGGCTGCCTGGGGTTCGGCGGCCCGGCCGGGCAGATCGCCCTGATGCACCGCGAGTGGGTCGACGAGAAGAGGTGGATCGACGAGCCGCGCTACCTGCATGCGCTGAGCTACTGCACCCTGCTGCCGGGGCCGGAGGCGCAGCAGTTGGCGACCTACATCGGCTGGCTGTTGCACGGGGTGCGGGGCGGCCTCGTGGCGGGGCTGCTGTTCGTGCTGCCGGGCGCGGTGCTGGTGACGGCCCTGGCCTGGCTCTACGCGGCGCATGGGGATCAGCCCTGGCTGGCGGCGGCCTTCTGGGGGGTGAAGGCGGCGGTGCTGGCGCTGGTCGCCGAGGCGTTGCAGCGGGTCGGCAAGCGGGCCTTGAAAGGGCGGATCGACCTGGTCATCGCCGTGCTGGCGTTCGTGGCGCTGGCGGTGTTCAGCGCGCCATTCCCGGTGGTCATCCTGGCGGCGGCGCTGACCGGGCTGATCGGCAGCCGGGGCGTGGCGAAACCGGCGGCCGTGGCGCAGGCGCCGGTGCCGCTGGCCCGGACCCTGGGGGTGACGGCGCTGTGGCTGGTGATCTGGCTGGCGCCGCTGGTCGCCGTGGTGCTGGCGCTGGGGCAGGGCCATTGGCTGAGCCGGGTGGGAGAGGTGTTCGCGGCCCTGGCGGCCGTCACCTTCGGCGGGGCCTACGCCATGCTGGCCTGGTTGCAGCAGCAGGCGGTCGAGGTGCAGGGCTGGCTGACCACAGCCCAGATGATCGACGGCCTGGGACTGGCCGAGACGACGCCGGGGCCGCTGGTGCTGGTCAACGGCTTCGTGGGATTCATGGCCGGGTGGAACAACGGCGGCTGGGTTTGGGGCCTGGCCGGGGCGGCGATGGCTCTGTGGCAGACGTTCGCGCCGTCCTTCCTCTACATCTTCGCCGGCGCGCCCTATGCCGAGCGGCTGCGCCAGAGCCCGGCGGCGACGGGATTGCTCAGGGCGGTGACGGCGGCGGTGCTGGGGGTGATCGGCAGCCTGGCGCTGTGGTTCGCGCTGCATGTGGTGTTCACGGACGCGGCGATGCTGGAGACGCCGTGGGGCGGGCGGCTGAGCATGCCGGTATGGGGGAGTTTCGACCTCTGGGCGCTGGTCCTGGCCGTGGCGGCGGGCGCGGCGCTGATCCGGTTCCACGTCAACGTGATGCTGGTGATTGTGGGGTGTGCGCTGGTGGGGCTGGCGAAGTGGGGGCTGGGAATGTGAGTTCCTTCTCCCGCTTGCCGGGAGAAGGTGGGCCGCGAAGCGGGTCGGATGAGGGCAGCGCCGGCTGAGGAAGATTGGCGGCGGCGCTGACGGCGCCAGAACGTGCTTGTGCGGGATGAGCCGGCGCTGCCCTCATCCGTCAGCCCTGCGGGCTGCCACCTTCTCCCGGCGAGCGGGAGAAGGGCCGGCCCTCAGTTCCCCGGGCGGGTCACGTAGAAGCTGGCGTTGTTGCCGGTCGCCGTCGAGACGCCGACGACGCTGCGGCCGCCCTGGACGCCGACCGTGTTGCTGGCCGAGCTCGAGACGTCGCCGTTGTTGGTCTGGCTGTTGGTCACGCCCATCGTGCCGGTGCAGTCGCTGCAGGCGTAGCCGGTCACGTCGTTCCCCACCGCCACGGCCTGGGTGTAGCTGTCGTAGCCGTCGGTGCCGGTGAAGTTGGCGATGACCTCGACGCCGCCGACGCCGTTCCACTGGGTGTTGTCGAGCACCAGGGCCTCGCCGCTGTTGCCGGCGACGGCGGTGTTGCCGGCTCCGTAGGCGTTCACCGAGGCCGAACCGAACTGGTAGGCAGAACTGTCCGCCTGGCTGCGCACGTAGGCATTGTTTACCTGCTGGCTGGTCACATCCAGCAGCGGGCCCTGGTTGAAGGCGGTGGCGCTGTTGCCGGCGGCGGTGGTGCTGGTGATCGCCGCCTGGGCGTTGCCGTAGGCGGTGAACTTGCTGGCCTGGACCAGGGCGCCGTCGTTGGTCTGGCCGAAGGCCAGGCGCTGCGCCGACGTCGTGTCGCCGACCGAGCTGATGTTGTTGCCGACCGCGACGCCGCTGATGGCGCTCGTGCCGCTGACGTACTGCATGACCGCGCCGCCGTCGGCCAGCACGTCGGCCCCGCTGGTCTGGTTGACCCGCACGCCGGCGGCGCCGTTGGTCAGGCCAAGCGTGGCGTTGTTGGAGATGGCCGTGGTGGCGGCGGTGATGTCGCCGGCCTGGGCCGCGTCGCCCTCGATCTGGGTGCGGGCGGTGATGTTGTCGCTGAAGGTCGCCGTCTGGGTGACGACGCCGGTCAGGGTGGCGGCGTTGATGCCGATGTCGGCGGTGTTGCCGAGCGCCATGGTCGAGACCGCCGTGTCGGCCCCGAGGCTGGTGTCGACGTTGACCACCGTCTGGGCGATGACGTTGCCGACCAGCGTCTGGTTCGAGGTCACCGCCATGTCGGTGCGGTCGCCATAGGCCTGGACGCTGTTGCCGGTCGCCGTGGTGGACTGCTGGGCCCCTTCCTCGACAGTAACGATGTTCAGCGTGCCCTGGGCGAAGACATCCCCGGCCTGGACCTGGTTGTTGACGACGCTGCTGGGGTCCTGTGCGAAGGCGCTAGTAGCGGCCCCGCAGAGCACGGCCAGCGTCAGGATCGCGCTTGTCGTTCCAGCGATTGGGCTCTTCGCGAGTTTGCGCATTGTTGGTTCCCAGGTTGTCGTAGGCGGGGGTGAAGCCGCCGGTCATGCCCGTCGTGCCGCCCGACAGCGGGTCGGCGGTCAGGCAGGATTGCGGGCCCGGCATGCCGTAGAGGTTGGCGGTCATCTCGACGGTGGCCCGTTCGATCAGCGAGCGCACGGCCAGCTGCAGCGGCTCCTGCGCCCCGGCCCCGGCCGAGACGTCGAAGATGTTGCCGCCCAGGAAGTCGAACAGGCCGATGCCGACCTCACGGCCGACGATCTGCTTCTGGTAGCTGATGACATCGACCACCTCGGTGGTGCGGACGTTGACCAGCCGCAGGTCGATGGCGACGTTCATCACATAGATGCTGTTGCGGGCGTTGCCCTTAAGCCCTGTGGTGTCCTTGTCGCCGGCGTACATGTCGGCGCCGACCGAATAGATGTTGTAGTTCAGCTCGGTGATGCCGCCGACCAGGTAGAAGTCGACGCCGGCCATCTGGCCCTCGTAGATCTTGCGACTGTCGGTGGGACCGGCGCCGCCGCCCGGACCCCGGGGGCTGTCGCTGATCAGCTTGTTGTTGCTGTATTTCAGGTCCAGTTCGCTGATCGAGGTGTCGAACCGCTCGACCAGCGGCATGCCGGCCTTGGCGAAGGCGGTCATGGCCATCAGCGAGGCGCCTTGCGTCACCTTGCGGCCCGACCCGTCGGCCTCGCTCTTGCCGGTGTAGTCGCTGATACGGCCGACGGCGATGCGCGGGGCGCCCAGCTTGTTCTGCCGGGCGTACTGGCCGATGCAGACCAGGGCCGCCGAGTAGGGGCTGGGGTTGGCCGTCACCGGCGCGGTGCCGATCGGCTTGGCGTAGAGGCCGTTGGGCTGGGCGACCGGAGTCACGCAGCCGGTCAGGCCGAGCGCGGCGATGGTGAGAAGGGCGGCGGCGCGCGCCACGGGCTTAATTACCATTGCCGGTCCCCGAGCTGGCAGAGACGTTGCCATTGTTGGTCTGGGTGCTGTTGACGATGACCGTGTTGTAGGAACCTTGGGTGATCACCACGAGATTGTTGCCGATGGCGGTTGAGCTGCCACCCTGGCTGCCGACGCCGCTGTAGCTGTCGAGCGAGCCGCCCGCCCGGGTGAAGGTCGACTGGTCGTCGCCGGTCAGCATGACGCCGTCGACGATGACCCGGTTGCCGTTGGCGTCGCGGGTCGAATAGTCGACCATGCGGTTTTCCTGGCCCGACACCCGGCCATAGCCGGCGTTGTAGTTGGCCGAGCCGGTGTTGCTCTGGGCCAGGGCCGGAAGGCCTGCCAGACTGAGGGCGGCGCCCATAAGGATGATCGAAACCTTGGCCATCGGTGTTGCTCCACGCCTCCCCGCCTACGTCGCCGTTAACCATGCAATCGGCGTGCCAGAACGGGACGGGCCCCATAGTGGGGAGCAGGTCTGGCCAATTGGTTAAGTGTGATGGGCGGTTTCACATCTGGGGGAGGGGGCAAACACACCGGCGTCAGCGCGGTTGATCTGTGGGTCCATTTGAGCGACCCTCATTACGTCTAGAGATAACCGAGGGAGGACGACCCGGTGCTGGTATCCCAGATTCTCAAGGACAAGGGCGATATGGTGTTCACGGCCTCGCCGGCGGACACCGTCGGTTCGGTCGCGGCGCTGCTGCACAGCCGCCGTGTGGGCGCGATGATCCTTGTCAACGAAGACGGGGGCGTGGCGGGCATCGTTTCCGAGCGCGACATCGTCACGGTGATCGCCCGGGAGGGGGCCGGTGGCCTGCTCAAGCCTGTCTCTATATGCATGACCGCCGATGTGGTGTTCGCCGATCCCAAGGAGTCGGTGGACCAGCTGCTGGAGCGGATGACCGACCGGCGGATTCGGCATTTGCCGGTGCTGCGCGACGGGCGGCTGGCCGGGATCGTCTCGATCGGCGACCTGGTGAAGCACAAGATCTCGGAAGTGACGGCCGAGGCGGACGGGCTGCGGGCCTATATTTCGGCGGGGTAGGGCGCCCACCCCCAACACCGATCATCCCGACGAAAGTCGGGACCCAGTATCCACTTGCGTGGACGCGTTGGGCTCCGATCAGCGCCAGCCCGTCTTCTGGTTTGCCAGCTGGGTCCCGACTGTCGTCGGGATAGCCGGAGTTTATTGAATGGCGCCCGGCTGGGCCGCGGCCTCTGCCAGCGTGTAGCCCTCGAGCACCTCGGCCGTGGCATCGCGGGTGCGGCGCAGGCTCTCTCTTAAAGGGCAGGTCTCAAGGTCCGGGCAGTCGTCGCACTTGCGGAAGGCGGTGACGCTGACGCACGGCGCCAGGGCCAGCGGGCCGTCGATGGCGCGGATGACCTCGGCGAAGGTGATGTCGGCCGCCGGCCGCGACAGCACATAACCCCCGAACTTGCCGCGCCGCGAGGTGACGATATGGCGGCGGGCCAGCTCCAGCAGGATGGCCTCGAGGAACTTGCGCGGCGCGTCGGCGCGCAGGGCCAGCTCGCCGGCCGTCACCTGGCCCGGATCGCGGGCCAGTTCGACGAGGGCGCGGAGGGCGTAGCGGGCCTTGCTGGAGAGCATGCTGGGAGGGACCTTTCGGGGAAGCGTTTTGAGGGCTGCGGCGCCGGGACGCAAGCTTGCCTGCGTCTGCCTTGAAATTGCCCCTTGCGACTCGCCGGGCCTGCCCCTAGATACCCGCCTCCGCCGCGGACACGCCGCCGGCCGGAAACGCCGACGCCCTAACGGGTTGAGGCTTCCGGTCGGCAAGGTGTTCGAGGGGGATCAGCTTAGATCGTTTGGCCCGCATGCGGGGATGTCGAAAGACACTCCACGGCGGACCGGTTCGGCCTTCGGATCGGGAGCTTCGGTTTCCGATTAAATTCGAGGGTCGGCGGAACAATCGGTTGACACTGGAGAGGCCGGCAACTAGATACGCCGCTCTTCGCCGGGACCGGGCGCAAAACGGTCGGATCGCTGACGCGGTTCTGGTCTTTGACATTGTAGATTTGGAAAGAGAAACGCAGGCGGCGACGTTCTGGCGATGGGTTTAACCAACCCATCTCGACGTCGACAAAATGCGGTCTCTTGAAGACACCATGAATATAGGCCGCCTGGTGCAAGCTGGGTGGTCGATGTGAATGGGAACTCGTCAAGATACTATGCAAAACCAGATACGCCGGCCTTGGGTTCGTCCTGGGGTCGATTTACTGGAGTCAATGTCAACTCAACCTGAGAGTTTGATCCTGGCTCAGAGCGAACGCTGGCGGCAGGCCTAACACATGCAAGTCGAACGGATCCTTCGGGATTAGTGGCGGACGGGTGAGGAACACGTGG
>JAQGIK010000009.1 GCA_028291265.1 Caulobacter sp.
CGGCGGCGGCGGGAGCCTTGACCGGCGGCGTCAGCGCCGCCTGGGCCTGCGGTTTGGCCTTGGGACGCGGCTTGACCGGCGCCTTGGCCGGGGTCTTCGCCGGCGCCTGCGGCGCCGGGGCGCCCGCCAACGGTGGGGAGGGCGCGGCCTCCGCCATCTTCACCGGTTCGGGGGCCAGGGCCTGTTTGCCGGCCAGGATGGCGGCGTTCTGGGTGAAGCGCTTGGCCAGCTGTTCGGTGATCTTCTTGGCCTCGATGGGCGGCATCTGGGCCAGGATGGCGGCCAGGGTGCGCTCCTTCATCTTGGCGGCGATCGGCAGGCGGACACTGTCGTCCAGCACCCGGAACTGGGCGGCGGCGTCCTTGGCCTTCATGGCCGTGAACACGGCCACCAGGCGGTTGATCTCCTGTTCCTGCTGGGCGTCGGCCTGGCCGAGCAGGGCCTTGATGTCGCTCTTCAGGGTGTCCAGCGACTTGAACTTGGCGTCCAGCTTCAGGCCGGCGGCGGCCATCAGTTGCAGCTGGGTGTCGTAGCCCTGCTCCTGGGCGTCGAGTTGGTCACGCCGGACGCCGAGATCCTGCAGCATGCGCAGTTCGGACGGCGACAGGCCGGCTTCCTTGGCCAGTTCGGCGGCGGTCGGGGCGCAGACGGCCGGCTTGGCGGCGGCGAGCTTCTCGATGTCGCTTTTGGCCTCGGCCGGCTTGCCTTCCGTGCCTTCGGCCCAGGCTTTGGCGCCGGTCAGCATCTTGGGCAGGGTGTCGGCCCCGGCCATGAAGTTGACGGCCAATACCCCGGCGACGGCGACGCCGGCCAGGGGGAGAAGACGGGGAATGCGGCTCACAGGCGGCCTCCGGGAATGGCGCGCAGGCGGCCCGAAGCGGCTTCGGGCTCGAACAGGTCGTCGTCGATACGGGCGCGGGAGCGCGTCGTGGTCTGGGGCTCGAAGCGGGCCGGGCCGGGGCGTTCGCGGGCCACAGGCAGCGGCCGGTCCAGCCAGTCGTCGTCGCGGGCCGGGGTGGCCATGACGCCGGGGCTGCGGCGCGGGCGCTCGGCGACCGAGCGGTCGAGCTGGGCGACCAGCTCCTGGGCGACGGCGATGCGGCCGTTGAGGGTCTCGTCGGCTTCGTCGGTGGCGGCGCGCAGGGCCATCAGCCCGGCCTGGGCGCGCATGGCGGCGGCGTCGAGGTCGGCCACGGCCCTGGCGAAGTCGTCGTGGCCGGTGCGCAGGGCCTTCAGGCGGCGCTCGAGGCGCCAGCCCATGATCAGGGCGCCAACCAGCAGCGCGCCGAGCAGGATGTTCATGGAAAGCGCGACGATGCTCATGTCAGCCTCTTCTGGACCGCCTGCTTGGCGGCCGGGTCGAGCGGCGCCTCGCAGCGGATGGCGATGTGGTGGTTGCGGCGGCCCATGCGGCCGCGCGTCAGCGGGATCTGGCCGGCGCGAATCTCGACCAGGCTTTCGGCCGTGGCGTTGAGCATGATGGTGTCGCCGACCTGGAGGTTCAGCACCCTGGAGAGCGGGATCTGCTGCTCGTCGAGGACAGCGCGGACCTCCATCTGGGTGGTCCAGAGCTCGGTGGCCAGGTGGCTTTCCCAGATGTTGTCGCGGCCGAACTTCTCACCCATGAACTGCTGCAGCAGCATCTTCCGGATGGGCTCGAGGGTGGCGTAGGGCAGCAAGAGCTCGATGCGGCCGCCGCGGTCTTCCATGTCGATGCGCAGCTTGACCAGGATGGCCGCATTGGCGGGACGGGCGATGGCGGCGAAGCGCGGGTTGGTCTCCAGCCGGTCGAGCACGAAGTTGACCGGGGTCAGGGGCTCGAAGGCGGCCTTGGCGTCGGCCAGCACGACCTCGACCATCCGCTGGACCAGCACCCGTTCGATGGTGGTGTAGGGCCGGCCCTCGATGCGCATGGCGGCGGTGCCGCGGCGGCCGCCCAGCAGCACGTCGACGATCGAATAGATCAGGTTGGAGTCGACGGTCAGCAGGCCGTAGTTGTCGAGCTCCTCGGCCCGGAACACCGACAGGATGGCCGGCAGCGGGATGGAGTTGAGGTAGTCGCCGAAGCGGATCGAGCTGATGTTGTCGAGGCTGACCTCGACGTTGTCGCTGGTGAAGTTGCGCAGGCTGGTGGTCATCAGCCGCACCAAGCGGTCGAAGACGATCTCCAGCATCGGCAGGCGTTCGTAGGAGACCAGCGCCGAGTTGATGATGGCCCGGATGCCGGTCCGCTCGCCGCTCTCGTCGTCGGAGAGGTCGAAACCGAGCAGGCTGTCGATTTCGTCCTGGTTGAGGATCCGTTCGGAGCCGATCAGGCCGTCGCCCTCGGGCTCGCCGGCGTCCCAGTCGGGCGCGGCGGCCGGCGCGGCGGCGCCGTCGGCGTTGGTCGCCGCCCACTGGGCCAGAGCTTCCTGATCGTCGGTTTCGTCAGCCATGGGGGTACGCTCAACCAGCCCTTTCTTCCTTGAAAAGAGGGGCTAGTTGATCAGCATCTCCTCGATCAGGACGGCGTTCACCTTTTGCGGCGCGACCAGCAGGTTGACCCGGCGCAGGATCTCCATGCGCAGTTGGTAGCTGCCCTGGCTGCCCGACAGGTCTTCGGGGCGCATCTCGCGCAGGAAGGTCTGGAACATGTCGTTCATGCGCGGCATGTCGGGGGTCAGTTCGTCGGCCATCTCCTCGTTGGGCAGCTCGAGGGTCAGCTTGAGCTTGAGGAAGGTCGGGCGGCCGTCGGCGGTCTGCATGTTCACGACGATGTCGGGCAGGGTGTAGAAGACCACGCCGTCGGGCCCTTCCTTGACGACCGGAGCGCCGGGCTCGGCCTTGCCGTCGGCGCCGCCGTGGCCGGCTTCTTTTTTCGGCTTCTTCGGCTTCTTGGCTTCCTCGCCATGCTCGCCGGCCGGAGCCTTGGGCTTGAGCAGCATGAAGGCGCCGGCCCCGCCGCCGCCGAGGATGGCCAGCGCGCCGACACCGGCGATGACGAGCACCATCAGCTTCGGCTTTTTCCTGGCCGGAGCATCGCCGCCCTCGCCTTCGGCCCCCTCCTGGGGCGCCTCAGCTTCCTTGGCCTTGTCCTTGGACACTGTGTCTCGAGCTCACATTTGCACCGCGCGTGAGTCCTTACTGGGGCCAGTTGGTTAAGGATGGGTTTGTAAGGGCCTTCGGCGGCGCCCGGCAGAATTCGCCGAGAGGCCTGCGTTAACCTTCTTATTTGCTGTTTTTATTGAGTTTTTGGAGTTGGCCCGGAGTTTGCAAGCATCCTGTGGAGGGCGACGCTCGGTCGCGGCCATTTACGGGAGAGCCGGTTGGACAACACGCTGTACATCAGCCTGTCGCGCCAGATGACGCTGCGCCGCGAGATGGACGTCATCGCCAACAACATCGCCAACGCCGACACCACCGGCTTCAAGGTCGAGAACCTGCTGGTCCGCACCGAACCGGCCAAGCCGGCCCATATGGCCGATGGTCCCAACCCGGTGAAGTTCGTGCTCGACGACGGCGTCGCCCGCGATTTCACGCAGGGCTCGATGCAGACCACGGGCGGGGCGTTCGACCTGGCCATCGAGGGCAAGGGCTTCTTCAAGGTCGAGACCGCGGCCGGCGAGCGCTTCACACGCGACGGCCGCTTCACCCTGTCGCCCGAAGGCAAGCTAGTCACCCAGGCCGGCGATCCGGTGCAGGGCGAGAGCGGCGAGATCGTCGTCGATCCGGCCAAGGGCCAGGTCGCCATCGCCCAGGACGGCACCGTCAGCCAGGCCGGGACAAAGATCGGCAAGGTCGGCGTCTTCCTGTTCGACGACCGCTCGGTCCTCGCCAAGGACCAGGGCAACCTGCTGAAGAACACCTCCAACGCCCAGCCCAATCCCGACACCGCCGGCCGCCTGCACCAGGGGATGCTGGAGGGCAGCAACGTCAATCCGATCCTGCAGATCACCCGGATGATCGAGGTCAGCCGCGCCTACGAGAGCGTGGTCAAGACCATGGAAAACACCGCCGACCTGTCCCGCCGCGCCGTCGAGCGCCTGGGCCGGGTCGCCTAAGGAGTACGAGTAGATGCAAGCGCTACGCACCGCCGCGACCGGCATGGCCGCCCAGCAGCTGAACGTCGAGGTCATCTCGAACAACATCGCCAACATGAACACCGTTGGCTTCAAGCGTCAGCGGGCCGAGTTCCAGGACCTGCTCTACCAGTCGCTTGAGCGGTCGGGGACGCAGTCTTCCGATCAGGGCACGGTGGTGCCGACTGGCGTGCAGATCGGCGGCGGCGTCAAGGCCGGCAGCACCTACCGCATCACCACGCAAGGCTCGGCCACCCGCACCGACAACCGTTACGACGTCGCCATCCAGGGCCGCGGCTTCATCCAGGTGCTGATGCCCAGCGGCGAGACCGCCTACACCCGGGCCGGCAACCTGGCCGTCAACGACCAGGGCCAGATGGTCACCGAGGACGGCTATCTGATCCAGCCGGCGATCACCATTCCGCAGGACGCCGTCGATGTGGCCATCTCCAAGACCGGCCAGGTGCAGGTGACCAAGGAGGGCCAGCCGGCTCCGGAAACGGTCGGCCAGATCGAGCTGGCCAGCTTCATCAACGAATCGGGCCTCGAAGCCATCGGCGACAACCTGTTCATGCAGTCGGGCTCGTCGGGCGAGCCGGTCACCGGCAACCCCGGCGCGACCGGGTTCGGCACCCTGCTGCAGGGCTATACCGAGGCCTCCAACGTCGACGCGGTCAGCGAAATCACCGCCCTGATCATCGCCCAGCGGGCCTATGAGATGAACTCCAAGGTCATCACCACGGCCGACGAGATGCTGCAGGCCGCCAACCAGGTTAAGTCGTAGCATGCGCGCCCTGGCCCTCGCCGCCGTAGCGGCCCTGGCGTTCGCCGCCCCGGCCTTCGCCGGCCCGGTGACCCTGCGGGCCGACGTTTCCGACGCCGACGGCAAGGTCACCTTCGGCGACCTGTTCGAGGGCGCCGGCGGGGCTTCCAGCATCCTGATCGCCAACCGCGTTGGCCCCAGCGTCGTGCTCGACGCCCAGGCCGTGCAGGCCATGGCCCGCCGCGCCGGCCTGCAGTGGGACAACCCGCAGGGCTTTCGCCGCATCGTCGTGCGCGGCGGTAGCGGCCCGGCCAGCGCCGGCCCGGTGGCCGCCCGCGGCAACGTCGACGTCCTGACCTATGCCCGCTCCTTAAGCGCCGGCGAGATCGTCCAGCCGACCGACCTGGTCTGGGCCAAGGCCGCCTCGGCCCCGGCCGACGCCCCCCGCGACGCCGACCAGATCATCGGCCTGGCCGCCAGGCGGCCTTTGCGCGAAGGCGCCGTGGTCAACGGCCGCGATGTCTCCGCCCCGCAGGTCATCAAGGCCGGCGAGACGGTCAACGTCACCTGGTCCGACGGCCATGTCACCCTGACCATGCAGGGCAAGGCCATGAAGGCCGCCGCGCAGGGCGACAGCTTCACCCTCCAGAACCCGACCTCGAAGAAGATCATCGAGGCGATCGCTACCGGCCCCGGCGAAGCCGCCGCCGGTCCGCAGGCCCAGGCGCTGAAAGCAGCCTCCGCCAGTCAATTCGCCGCTCGTTAGAGGCTCCAAGTCCCCATGCGTAAGACCCTGCTGATCATCACCGCCCTCGTCCCGCTGGCCGCCTGCGCCTCGACGATCAACGACACCAAGGACGCCGTCTTCGGGCCGCAACTGGCCCCGGTCGGCTATCCCTCGCAGCTGGCCCCCTCGACCCAGACCTTCGTCGACGTGCGCCAGGAGCCGCCGCAGGCGGCCTCGGCCAACAGCCTGTGGCGCACCGGCGCCCGCGCCTTCTTCAGCGACCAGCGGGCCGGCCGCATCGGCGACATCCTGACCGTCAACATCGACATCGACGACAGCGCCCAGACCCAGAACACCACCAGCGCCAGCCGCACCACCGGCATGAAGGCCGGCCTGCCGCACTTCTTCGGCCTGGAAGGCAGCCTCGGCCAGCTGTTCCCGGGCGGCTTCGACCCGGCCAACGCCATCGAGACCAACGTCAACACCGGCTCGACCGGCAACGGCGCCGTGGCCCGGGCCGAGAAGATCAACCTGACCATCGCCGCGGTGGTCACCGGCATCCTGCCCAACGGCAACCTGGTCATCCAGGGCGTCCAGGAGGTGAAGACCAACAACGAGGTCCGCCGCCTGACCATCTCCGGCATCGTCCGCCCGGCCGATATCAGCGCCGCCAACACCATCAAGCATGACCAGATCGCCGAAGCCCGCATCAGCTACGGCGGCCGCGGCGACCAGAGCCGGGTCCAGAAGACCCCGGCCGGCCAGGCGCTGATCGAAACCTTCACGCCGTTCTGACCATGGATCACTAAATGAGGGCCGGGGGGCCACCACAAATCGGATCAAAAATGTCACGGCGGGAGCCAACCCGCCGGACGCCCGGCAATTTCTGCCGCCGGGGTGAACCGATCGCGCCTCCCCTGCGTTGGGGAAACTGAAGGGAGGCGTCAATCATGAACCGCACCACTGCCATCATCGCCCTGACCGCCTCGGTCCTGCTGCTGGGCAGCTGCATGCACGGCCAGCCCTATGTGGCCGGCGACATGGGATGGTCCCTTCATGAAACGCCCGAGGAAGGCGCCAAGCTCGCCTACGGCGCGCCCAATTCCGACAACGTCGCCCTGATGCTGACCTGCCAGCCGGCCTCCGGCCAGGTGCTGGTCTCGACCAATTCGGCGCAGCCGGCCCCGGCCATCGTGCTGAAGTCGGGCAAGACCGAGAGCGCCCTGCCCGCCACCGCCACCCCCAGCATGGGCGAAGGCCACTTCCTGGAAGCCGGCGCCAAGGCCAACGATCCGGTCCTGGCCAGCTTCGCCCGCACCGGCGACATCACCCTGGTGCAGGGCAAGGACAGCATGAAGCTGTCGGCCGCCGGCGGCGACCGCCCGCAGATCACGAAATTCTTCGCCACCTGCGCGGCTTAAGGCCCGCTACTGCCCCTGTTGCGGCACCAGCCCCCAGGCGCCCTGCCCGAGAATGCAGGTCGTGGCCTTGGGCGGGCAGAGGCCCTGTGACCGCTCGGCGTAGATCTGGTCGATGATCTCCGGATTGGCCCGCAGCGCCTCGCCGCGCAGGCGGGTCGACTCGGCGATGCCGCGCGCCGTCTCGATGGCGGCCTCGGCGTTGGCACGGGCCTCGGCGGCCTTCTGCTGGGCGGCGAGGGTGCGCTGCTCGGTCTGGGTGCGGGCCTCGACGGCGGCGGTGACGCTGGCCGGGTAGCGGATGGTGCCGACCCATTCCATCTGGCTGATCTCGACGCCCTCGGCCGCCCATTTGTTGCGCACCCGCTGGAAGGCCCGCTGGATGACCATCTGGCGGCCGGCACCCATCAGGGAGCCGGTGCAGGGGGCCGCGTTGGCGGCCGGGGTCGGTGAGAGGCCCGAGCCGCTGGCCACCGGATTGAGGTTGCAGGACACCGGCACCTGCTCGGTCTCCTTGGCGATGGCGGATCGCACATCGTTGCGGATCTGACCGTCCAGCAGGTCGTCGAACGGCTGGCGCCAGCGGGCGTAGAGGTCGGCGGCCCGGTCGTCGCGCACCCGGATGGTCAGGTTGACGTCGGCGGTCATCGGCAGGCCGGTCTGGTCGGCGAAGGCGATTTCCTCGTTCTCCTTGCCGTCGGTGTTGGGCTCGCGGGTGTAGCTGTAGGTCCGCTGGCGGGTCGGATAGACGATGATGTTCTCGCCCAGCCCCTTCCAGTGCCAGCCGGGGCGCAGCTCGGTCAGCTGGACGCCGGGATTCTCCCCGAACCGGGTGGTCTTGATGCCGGCCTCGCCGCTCTCGACGGTGGTGCTGCAGGCGGTCACCGTGCAGCCGGCCCCGGCCAGCAGGATGACCAGCGCGCCGATCATCAGAATCGTGCGGCCGATGTTGCCCGCCCCGCCGCTGAATCGCGACAGCCTGGAATCGTTCATACTCATGGGAGTCCCCTCGGAAAGCCTGGCGCGCAGGCTGACCGGTCAGGGGACGCGCGGCAAGCTAGTCCTTGAGCGCTTCCCGCGCCTTGAAGTCGAGCATGGCGTCGCGCACCCATTTGCAGGCGCGCGGGCCGCCGACCAGGGTCGATTCCTCGACCAGGCCCTGGAGGTCGGTCTGGACCAGCACGTCGCAGCGGGTCTTGTTCCAGACGAACATCATCTTCTTGCCGACCGTCTCCTTGCGGTCGGGCAGGCCGAGCGTGCGGTAGACCACCGCCACGTCCTTGCCCTTCATGGCGTCCAGCCCCTCGCGGATCGGCTCATAGATCCGGTTGCGGTGCAGGACGCAGCCGCTCATCGCCAGACCGATGGCGACCACGGCCACCGCTCGCATCAACACAGACGTCTTCACGCTATTCCCCCTCAGGCCCGACGACCGGCCGTGGCCACATTGTCCAGGCCGAGGGCGCTCAACGCGCCGCCGGCGATGCCGGCCGCGTCGAGGCCCGCCTGGGCGTACATCAGATCGGGCTTGTCCTGGTCCTGGAAGACGTCGGGCAGCGCCAGGGTCCGCACCTTCAGCCCCCGGTCCAGCGCCCCGTGCGCCGCCAGCGCCTGCAGGACGAAAGCGCCAAAGCCCCCCATGGCGCCTTCCTCGATGGTCACCAGCGCCTCATGCTCGCGGGCCAGCCGCAGCATCAGGTCGACGTCCAGCGGCTTGGCGAAGCGGGCGTCGACGACGGTCGCCGACAGGCCCCGCGCCGCCAGCAGGTCGGCGGCTTTCAGGGTCTCGGCCAGACGGGTGCCGAACGAGACCAGGGCCACGGCCGTGCCCTCGCGGATCACCCGGCCCTTGCCGATCTCCAGCGGCTCGTTGACCAGCGGCATCTCCAGCCCCAGCCCCTCGCCGCGCGGATAGCGGAAGGCGCTCGGCCGGTCGTCGATGGCCGCCGCCGTGGCGACCATGCGGGCCAGCTCGACCTCATCAGAGGCCGCCATCAGCACCATGCCGGGCAAGGCCCCCATGAAGCCGATGTCGAAACTGCCGGCGTGGGTCGGCCCGTCGGCGCCGACCAGCCCGGCCCGATCCATGGCGAAACGCACGGGCAGCCGCTGAATGGCGACGTCGTGCACCACCTGGTCGTAACCGCGCTGCAGGAAGGTCGAATAGATGGCGGCGAACGGCTTCATGCCGTCGGCGGCCAGGCCAGCGGCGAAGGTCACCGCATGCTGCTCGGCGATGCCGACGTCGAAGCACCGCTTCGGGAAAGCTTGCTGGAAGATATCCAGCCCGGTGCCCGACGGCATGGCCGCGGTCACCGCCATGATCCGGTCGTCCTTCTCGGCCTCTTTCACCAGGGCCTGGGCGAAGACCTTGGTGTAGCCGGGCGGGCCGGCGGCGGCCTTGGCCTGCTCGCCGGTGACGACGTTGAACTTCACGACGCCGTGGTACTTGTCGTCGGCGCTCTCGGCCGGGGCGTAGCCCTTGCCCTTCTGGGTGACGATGTGGACCAGCACCGGCCGGTTGATCTCGCGCACGTTCTGCAAGACCGGGATCAGCGCATCGAGGTCATGGCCGTCGATCGGCCCGACGTACTGGAAGCCCAGCTCCTCGAAGAAGGTGCCGCCGGTGACCATGCCGCGGGCGTATTCCTCGGCCTTGCGGGCCGCTTCCTGCAGGCTCTTGGGGAAAACCCGACTCATCGACTTGCCGAGGTTGCGCAGCTGCTGGTAGCCGCCCGACGACACCACCCGGGCCAGATAGGCGCTCATGCCGCCGACCGGCGGGGCGATGGACATGTCGTTGTCGTTGAGCACGACGATGATCTGGCCGGTGGTCTCGGCGGCGTTGTTCATCGCCTCATAGGCCATGCCGGCGCTCATCGAGCCGTCGCCGATCACGGCGATGACCTTGTTGTTGTCGCCCTTGGCGTCCCGCGCCGCGCAGAAGCCCAGCGCCGCCGAGATCGAGGTGGCCGCATGGGCCGCGCCGAACGGGTCGTACACACTCTCGGCCCGCTTGGTGAAGCCGCTGAGGCCGCCGCCCTGGCGCAGGGTGCGCATGCGCTCGCGCCGGCCGGTGAGGATCTTGTGCGGATAGGCCTGGTGGCCGACGTCCCAGATGACGATGTCGCGGGGCGTCTCGAACACATGGTGCAGCGCCACGGTCAGCTCGACCACGCCCAGGCCCGCGCCCAGATGCCCGCCGGTCACCGATACGGACTCGATCGTCTCGGCCCGGACTTCCTCGGCCAGCTGCTTGAGCTGCGGCATGGTGAAGGAACGCGTGTCCGCCGGCGAAGCGACGGTATCGAGCAACGGGGTCACAGGGGGCATTTAAGGAGCAGTCCATGACGGCGCGGTTCTTCGCGCGCCCTTTCACCGCAAACTAGCGCTCGCAGCGGTCGGTGCAAACCAAACCCGGTCCGAATCCGGAGAATTCGCCGTGCAGAGGGCGAGACCAAGCAAGTTTCCGCTCTCCGCCCTTGGGGCGGAACCGTCCTTTGGCGAGCGCTGCAAGCGAGCCAAACCGAGGCGGGACTTCCACCGGCGGCGCCGAGGTGCGACCGCCGCCGCCGGAGCTTCAAGGAACGCGCTAATCCCCACCGCCGGTGGGCCCGCCTCCTGGTCCGTCGCTCACGCTCCGAACCGTCCTCCGCCCAGAGGGCGGAGAGCGAACCCTCAGTTCCGCCGCCCAAGCACGAAATCCACCGAATCCCGCAGCACCGAGGCCCGCTCCCCGAACCCGTCCAGGTGGGCCCGCGTCTGCGCCGCCAGCAGCTCGACCCGCTCCTTGGCGGCGTCGAGGCCCAGCAGGGTCACATAGTTGGCCTTGCCCTTGGCCGCGTCCTTGCCGCCGGCCGCCTTGCCCAGCAGGTCCGGGTCCCCCTCGGCGTCGAGCACGTCGTCGGCCATCTGATAGGCCAGCCCCAGGTCCTGGGCGAAGGCCATCAGGGCGTGCCGCTCGCCCTCCTGGGCGTGGGCCATGACCAGCGGGATCTCGAAGGCGTAGGCGATCAACGCCCCGGTCTTCAGCCGCTGCATGCGGGCGACCCCGCCGAGGTCCTCGCGCACGCCGAGGATGTCGATCATCTGGCCGCCGGCCATGCCCTGGGCGCCCGACGCCACCGCCAGCTTGCGAACCAGCTCGGCGCGGACGCCGCCGTCCGAATGGGTGTCGGGATGGGCCATGATCTCGAAGGCGGCGCTCTGCAGCGCGTCGCCGACCAGCACGGCGGTGGCCTCGTCGTACTCGATATGCACGGTCGGCCGGCCGCGCCGCAGGTCGTCGTCGTCCATGCAGGGCAGGTCGTCATGCACCAGGCTGTAGGCGTGGATGCACTCCAGAGCACAGGCGGCCCGCAACACCGGCCGCTCCGGCAGGTCGAACATCTTGCCCGTCTCGAGCGCGAAGAACGGCCGCAAACGCTTGCCCGGGCCCAGCGCCGCATAGCGCATTGCCTCGGTCAGCCGCCCTTCGGGCCCGTCGGCGCGCGGCAGCAGCGCATCCAGCGCCACGGTGACGAGATCGGCCGCCTCGGCGATCCGGCGGTCGAGGCTCATGCTCATCAGCCGAACTCGGCCGGTTCGACGCCGGTCGGCGTCCCTTGCGCCAGAACCACCTTCTCGACGCGCAGCCGGGCGGCTTCCAGCTTCTTCTCGCAATGGGCCTTCAACAGCGCCCCGCGCTCATAGACGCTGATCGATTCCTCCAGCGGCGCCTGGCCGGACTCCAGGGTCTGGACGATGCGCTCCAGTTCCTTGAGGGCGTCCTCGAAGGAGAGGGCGTCGATGTCGGCGGTGTCAGTCATGTCGCGTCCTGCGGGAAAGCGGGCACCGTAATGAGCCGGACGGAACCCGGCAACGACGGAAGATGGTCAATTTCGGTTGAAGAATATCGGCCGTACTCAGCCGCGCACGAACTTCCGGGCGCACCAGTAGCGGAAGCCCTGGTCCTCGACGCATTGCCAGCCCTGGCGGCGCAGGGCCGAGCCGACCCGCTGGTTGAAGTAGCCGTGGGCGACGATCAGCACGTCCTGGCCCTGGTCGGCCATGGCCCCGACCATGCGGGCGGCGTCGACGGCGCGCTGTTCGGCCTGGCGGTGGGTCTCGACCTCGTCGTGCTTGTCGCTCATCACCCAGTTGAGGCGCGCCAGGAAGCCCCAGATTTTCGGCGACAGCCTGAGCCAGGCCGGCCATCTGGGCGGCGGGAGCGGAGCCTCGACGAACAGCGGGTCCTGCGCGAAGGCCTTGCCGCCGCAGATGGCGTTGGTGGTCTCGATCGAGCGCGGCCGGATCGAGGCGATGATCACATCGGCGCTCTGGGCGACAACCTTCAGCCCCTCGGGCGGCGTCTGGCCGGGCTTGATTCCCTTGACCTCGTAGCCCGCCCACCAGGTGCGGTATTCCTCGGCATTGAGCCGCACGCGGCGCGATTGCGCCGGCTCGCCATGGCGCACGAGCGTCACCGAGCCGCCCTTTCGGACGGCGGTCGCGGGCGCGATATCGGCGGTCAATGCGTCTGCCATAGCTTAGGAAAACCGGGCCTTTGGGGGTCGGTTCCCGCGTGACGCGGCCCCCCGGCGCACCGTCACGCGTCCTGCAACGCCTGCACATGCGCCAGGGCCGAACGCCCCAACGCCTCTAGGTCGTAACCGCCCTCGAGGGAGGAGACAACCCGCCCCCGGGCGCGCCCGTTCGCCACGGCGACCACCGCGCGGGTGGCCCAGGCGTAGTCTTCCGCCTCCAGAAGCTGCTGGGCCAGCGGATCGCGGGCATGGGCGTCGAAGCCGGCCGAGATGATCACAAGATCGGGGGCGAAGGCGTCGACCTCGCCCATCAGCCGCTCGAAGGTCGCCCGCCACAGCGCGCGCGGGGCCATCGGCGCGACGGTTCCGTTGACGATGTTGCCGACCCCGGTCTCGGACGGATCGCCGGTGCCGGGGTACAGCGGCGACTGGTGGATGGAGGCGAAGAACAACGACGGATCGGTCTCGAACACGGCCTGGGTGCCGTTGCCGTGGTGGACGTCGAAATCGACCACCGCCACGCGCTGAAGACCCGCCGCCTGCGCGGCGCGGGCCGCGATGGCGACGTTGGAGAACACACAGAAGCCCATCGCCGTCTCCGGCTCGGCATGATGCCCCGGTGGACGCACGGCGCAGAAGGCCCGCTGCGTCTCGCCCCGCGCCACGGCCCGCACCGCTTCGATGGGCGCCCCGGCCGCACGGCGGGCGGCGATGATACTGCCGCTCGACAGGAAGGTGTCCTCGTCCAGCCGCACGAGGCCCTTGGCGGGCACGGCGGCCAGCATGGCGTCGATGTAGCGCTGCGGGTGGACCAGTCGCAGGTCCTCAACCGACGCCTGCGGCGCTTCCAGCCGGTTCAGGTCGAGCCCCGCGTGGTCGTCCAGGGCGTCGATAACAGCCGTCAGCCGCTCGGAGCGCTCGGCATGGCCAACGCCCGGATGGTGATCCAGCATGTCGGGGTGGGTGTAGCAGGCGAGGGTCATGGCCGGTTCCCGACGCCGGGGCGTTCATTCGGTGAGCTTATGACGGGCCGCAAATTTCGGGCGTGGCCGAGAGGCTGTCGATCAAGGTAGTCAGCAGGGCTCATTCCGGAATCATAGCTCAGCAAGCCGATGTCAGCACCCATCATCCGCCGCGCCGGCCCGGCCGATGCCGAGACCCTGTCCCGCATCGGGGCCGAGACCTTCTCCGAGACCTTTGGCCACCTCTATCCGCCGGAAGATCTGTCGGCCTTCCTCGCCTACGCTTACGGGCTGGAGCGCACCCGCGCCGACCTCGCCGACCCGGCCAAGGCCCACTGGCTGGTCGAGCTGGAGGGCGAGCCCATCGGCTACGCTCTGGCCGGCGCCTGCGACCTGCCGCATCCGGACGTCAAACCGGCCGATGGCGAGCTCAAGCGGCTCTATCTGTTCAAGGCCCACCAAGGCGGCGGCCTTGGCCGGCGGCTGCTGGACACCGTGCTGGACTGGCTGGAAGCGGATGGCCCGCGCACCCTGTGGATCGGCGTCTGGTCGCAGAACCATGGGGCCCAGCGGCTCTACGCCCGCCTCGGTTTCGAGCGGGTCGGCGACTACATCTTCCCGGTCGGACAGACGATGGACGAGGAATTCATCCTGCGACGTGGTTAAGCGCGGACATGGGATAATGGTCTCTCCGCTTCGATAAGCGCCGCCGAGCTCCCATGCCAGTTCACCCCACCGACCGCCGGCCCACCGCCGGGCGGCCAAAGACTCACCGAAAGGCTACCGCCGGGCCACCAAAAGGCGACCGGAGGGCTACCGGAGTTATTGCACAAGCCTCTGAAAATGCTCAGAAATCATCAAAATCGAGAGCAAACACGCCTTTTTCGCCGTCACAACGCCCCCTCGCCCCCCGCGCCGTGCGTGCTACATCCGCCCTCATGGGGCGCGCCTTCGACCATGATGTGATCATCGCCGGCGGCGGTCTGGCCGGCGGCCTGATCGCGCTGCGCCTGCGCGCCTTCCGCCCCAGCCTCGACATCCTGCTGCTGGAGGCCGGCCCCGTGCTTGGCGGCGTGCACACCTGGTCCTGCTTCGAGAGCGACCTGACGCCGGAGATTCGCGACTGGCTGCACCCAATGATCAGCCACCGCTGGGCTGGCTACAGCGTGCGGTTCCCGGGCTACGAGCGGCGCCTGACCACTCCCTACCTGTCCATCGCCTCCAGCCGTTTCGCCGAGCATGTGACCAAGGAACTGGGCGCCTCGATCCGCCTGAACGCCCCCGTCGCCGACCTCGAGGCCAACATCGCCATGCTGGCCGACGGCACGACGCTGACGGCGCCGCTGGTCATCGACGCCCGTGGGCCGCGCTCCGGCCCGCTCGTCCTCGGCTGGCAGAAATTCCTCGGCCAGGAGGTCGAGCTGGCCGCCCCGCACGATCTCGCCGGCCCTATCGTCATGGACGCCACGGTCGATCAGCTCGACGGCTACCGCTTCCTCTACACCCTGCCCCTGTCGCCCACCCGGCTGCTCATCGAAGACACCCGCTACAGCGACGGCGAGGCGCTCGACAAGGACAGCCTCCGCGCCGACATCGCCGCCTATGCCGCACAGCAGGGCTGGCGAATCGCCTCGCTCGTCCGCGAGGAAGACGGCGTCCTGCCCATCGCGCTGGGCGGTGACATCGCCGCCTGGTGGGATCGTTCCGGCTCCGCCGCCAGCGTCGGCCTGCGCGCCGCCCTGTTCCATCCGGTCACCGGCTACAGCCTGCCCGACGCCGCCCGGCTGGCCGACGAGATCGCCGCCCTGCCCCGGCTCGACACCGGACCCGTCCGCGCCGCGGTCCGCCAGCGCTCGATCACCTCGTGGGAGGAGCGCGGCTTCTATCGCCTGCTCAATCGCATGCTGTTCCGCGCCTGCGCGCCGGAGCTGCGCTACCGGGTGCTGGCCCGCTTCTATCGCCTGCGCCAGCCGCTCATCGAACGCTTCTACGCCGCCCGCGCCGGCCTGGCCGACAAGGCGCGCATCCTCACCGGCAAGCCGCCGGTGCCCATCGGCGCCGCCCTCAGGGTGATGGCCGAATCCTCCGTGCTCAAGGACCTGCCCCGATGACCTCCAAGCGTATCGCCGTCATCGGATCGGGCTTCGGCGGGCTGGCCCTGGCCGTGCGCCTGCAGTCGGCCGGCCATGCCGTCACCCTCTACGAGGGCCGCGACAAGCCCGGCGGCCGCGCCTACGTCTGGAAGGAAGCGGGCCACACCTTCGACGCCGGCCCGACCGTCGTCACCGACCCGGCCTGCCTGGAGGAACTGTTCGCGCTTTCCGGCCGCAAGCTCGCCGACTACGCCGAACTGATCAGTGTCGATCCCTTCTATCGGCTGTGCTGGGAGGACGGCTCGACCTTCGACTACGTCAACGACCAGGCGGAACTGGATCGTCAGATCGCGGCGAGAAATCCTGCCGATGTCGAAGGTTACAAGCGCTTCCTCAAGTACAGCGAGGAGCTGTTCCAGGAGGGTTACGTCAAGCTCGGCCACGTCCCCTTCCTCGACTTCAAGAGCATGATCGTCGCCGCCCCGCAGCTGATGAAGCTGCAGGCCTGGCGCAGCGTCTACGCCAAGGTCTGCGGCTTCGTGCAGGATGAGCACCTGCGCCAGGCCCTGTCCTTCCACACCCTGCTGGTCGGCGGCAGCCCCTTCGCCACCTCTTCCATCTACGCCCTGATCCATGCCCTGGAGCGGCGCGGCGGCGTCTGGTTCCCGCGCGGCGGCACCAACGCCCTGATCAGCGCCCTGGCGAAACTGTTCGAGGACCTGGGCGGGCAGCTTCGTTTGTCGACGCCCGTGCGCCAGATCACCACCGAAGGCGGCCGGACCACCGGTGTCGTCACCGACGCCGGCCCCGAAGCCTTCGACGCGGTGGCCTCCAACGCCGACATCGTCCACACCTACGACAAGCTGCTGAAGGACGACCCGCGCGGTCGCCAGGCCGCCGCCGCCGTCAAGCGCAAGCGCTTCAGCCCCAGCCTGTTCGTCGTCCACTTTGGCCTCAAGGCCCCGCAGCCGCAGCTGAGCCACCACACCATCTGCTTCGGCCATCGCTACAAGGGTCTGATCGACGAAATCTACACAAAGAACAGTCTGGCCAAGGACTTCTCGCTCTATCTTCACTCGCCCTGCGCCACCGACCCCGGCATGGCCCCGGCCGGCGGCAGCACCCACTACGCCCTCTCGCCCGTGCCGCACCTGGGCACCGCCGACATCGACTGGGCGGTCGAGGGTCCGCGCTACGCCGACAGCATCCTCGACTACCTGGAGGCCCGCTACATCCCCAACCTGCGCCGCGACCTCACCGTCCAGCGCATCTTCACCCCGGCCCATTTCAAGGGCGAACTGAACGCCCATCTCGGCTCGGCCTTCAGCCTCGAGCCCATCCTCACCCAGAGCGCCTTCTTCCGCACCCACAACCGCGACGACCGCATCCCCAATCTCTACTTCGTCGGCGCGGGGACGCACCCCGGCGCCGGCATCCCCGGCGTCGTCGGCTCGGCCAAGGCCACCGCCGGCCTGATGATCGGGGACCTCGCATGAGCGATCTCGAAACCACCAGCCGCGAGGCCATCCAGCAGGGCAGCCAGAGCTTCGCCGCCGCCGCCGCCCTGTTCGACCGCGAGACCCGCGCCGACGCCGAGATGCTCTACGCCTGGTGCCGCCATTGCGACGACGTTATCGACGGCCAGACCCTAGGCCACGACCAGGTTGCCGTGGCGCCCGAACAGATTCGCGCAACCCTCGAAGATCTCTACGCAAAGACCCGCTCATCCCTGGCCGGCGAGCCGCAATCCGATCCCGCCTTCGCCGCCTTCCAGCAGGTCGCCCTGCGCCGCGGCATCCCCGCGCAATGGGCTATCGAGCTGATCGACGGCTTCGCCATGGACGTCTCCGAAGTCCGTTACGCGACCTTCGAGGACACCCTGAAATACTGCTGGCACGTGGCCGGCGCGGTCGGCGTCATGATGGCCCTGGTCATGGGCGTGAAGCCCGAGGACCTGACGACCCTGCGCCGCGCCCAGGACCTCGGCCTCGCCTTCCAGCTGACCAACATCGCCCGCGACATCGTCGAGGACGCCCGGAACGGCCGCGTCTACCTGCCCGACGTCTGGCTGACCGAGGCCGACGTTCCGCGCGAGGAACTGGCCGACCCCAGGCATCGCCAGGCCGTCGCCACCCTCGCCTACAGCCTGATCGAAGCGGCCGAGCCCTATTACGAAAGCGCCCGCTGGGGCCTGCGCGCCCTGCCCTTCCGCTCGGCCTGGGCCGTGGCCGCCGCCAACCGCGTCTACCGCGAGATCGGCGTCAGGGTCGTCGCGCGCGGCGCCAGCGCCTGGGACACCCGCACCTCGACCAGCAAGGGGACCAAGATCGTCCTGGCGCTGCAGGGGGGATTGATGGCCCTGCGCGGCAAGACCCTCGACCGCTGGCGCGAGCCCCCGGTCCGCCCGCCATTGTGGAGCCGAATCTAGGCCGCCGCCGCCGCCCGGATCACCGCCATCAGCCGGGCCCGCGTCAGGCCGTCGGCGACCCCGTCGAAGCGGGTCTGCACCCAGTGGCGCTGGAAGGCCATGACCACCTCGCGGGTGTTCTGGTCGAACTGGCCCGACGGGGCGCAGTCGTAGCCCAGCCGGGTCAGCCCGGCCTGCAGGGCGAACACTCCGACCCCCTCGGCGCCCTCGGCCAGGGGATCGCCCGGGGCGGGATCGGCTTCGGCCCACAGCCCATGGCCGGCCTCGGCCAGCCGTTGCCAGGGGAACAGTTCGCCCGGGTCCTGCTTGCGGGCCGGGGCCAGGTCGGAGTGGCCGATGATGCGGTTGTCCGGCACCTGCCACCGGCCGCGGATCTCGCCGGTCAGGGCGATCACCGCGGCGATCTGCGCCTCGGGGAAAGGACGGTAGCCGAACTCATGGCCCGGATTGACGATCTCGACGCCGACCGAGACGGCGTTGCAGTTGGTCTCGCCCCGCCAGCTGCCGCGCCCCGCATGCCAGGCCCGCCGCTCCTCGGCGACCAGGGAGAAGACGCGGCCATCCTCCTCCACGACGTAGTGGCTGGAGACCCTGGCCTCCGGATCGCGCAGCCGGGCCAGCGCCTCCTCGCCGGTCCGCATGCCGGTGTAGTGCATGACGATCATGTCGGGCGGCGCGGTGCGGGCGTCGAAGTTGGGCGACGGCGCGGGGATCACTTCCAAGGTCATTGGGGGAGGCTCATTGGGCGCGATTCCTGATCGTCATCAGCAAGGGCATCACATGATTGGGTCTCAGCGCCACGATCAAGACCCCAAGCAGGGCCAGGGCCGCGCCGATGCCCATGCGCAGGTCGAAGTAGTCCTTGGTGATCAGGACGCCCATGACGATGGTCGCCAGCGGCGTCATCAGGGTCAGCGGCGAGATCAGGGTCGCCTCGTATTTCTGGATCAGGTGGTAGTAGACGGTGTGGGCGATGATCGAGACGATCAGGGCCGAATAGAGCACCGCCCCCAGGAAGGGCCAGCCGGCGTGCAGCGCCGTGGCGATCTGGCCATGCTCGAAGACGGCGGTCATGCCGGCCAGCGGCCAGATGGCCGAAAACCCGACCCAGGCCTGGAACTGCAGGGGTTTGACCCCCTCCATCTGCTTCATCATCACCGCGCCGAGCGAGCCGGCCAGCGCCGCCCCGGCGATCAGCCACAGGCCGATGCTCAGGGAGAGGCCGGCCGGATGCCACATGACCAGCACGGCCCCGGCCAGGGTCAGGGCCATGCCGAGGCCCCGCCGCCAGCGGACCTTCTCGCCAAGCATCAGCATCGACAGCACCGTGGTCATCGGCACGCCGAGCTGGACGATGATCGAGGCGGCCGAGGGGCTGGCGGTCTGGAAGCCGATGAAGATCAGCGCGAAGTTCAGCCCGCCGATCAGCTGGGCGATGACGATCATCCGCCACAGGGGCCGGGGCGCCGGCAGCAGCCAGGGCAGGGTCAGGGCGGCGACGATGGCGAAGCGGACGGCCGCGTAGAACAGCGGCGGCACCATCATATCGCTGACCACGATCTTGCTGACGATGTTGTTGGAGGCCCAGATCAGGCACATGCCCATCAGCAGGAAGAAGTCGCGAAATCCCATGCCCCGGGTCTAGCCCGCCGACCCAAGGGAAAGCCACCCTTGCACGGCGGCTGCGCGGAAATTCCTTCAGGCCTTGCGGCGGGTGAACCTGAGCGCGGTGTGGGTGTCGGAGAAGGCGCAGACCTTGCTGTCGACCAGCCCATGCGCCTTGGCGCCGGCCATGACCTCGACGTCCTTGATGGTCGCGGCCTTGCCCTTGCGCGAGACGACCCAAAGAGCGCCCTTGGCGGCCAACATGGGAATGAGGTCCGGAACACGGCCCATCTCGGCGACGCTGTCGGCGCCCCAGAACAGGATGTCCAGTTCGCTGAACTCGTTCAAAGGCTGTGTTCGCTGAGCAAGCTCGGAAAGGAAGTCCGGGTCGGCGACGTCAAGCACGGCCACCCGCATCCCCGGCTTGACCCCCAGCTTGTCGAGCCTTCCTGGCGGATTGGCGATGGCCTCGGCCCAGCGGCCGGCAAACGGTTCGCCGAGCGTAAACCGGCTGCCGTCGGCCAGCACCAGATCGCCGCTGTCGGCGCGGATACCGGCCAGCGCCAGCCCTTCGAATACCCGCCGCGTCGCGCCCCGGTACAGCAGTTTCGGCGCTTCCCACTGCAGGCGGCCGGTGTCGGGGCCGTCGGCGAAGCGGGCGGCGATGCCGCTGACATCCTTGCCCATCGCCTAGCCCTTCGCCGCCGCCTCGAACGCCCGCTGCCGGCAGTTGGCGGCGAAGGTGTTGCGCATCTCTTCCGGCGGCGCCGTGAACGGCCCGAGGTTTTGCGCGCCATAGCTGGCCGAGATCGGCTGGCCGCCGGCCAGGGCGGTGATCAGGGCGTCGTCCATCGGCCCTGCGGCGACGACGGCCCCGGATGCCGGATCGGCGACCAGCACATGGGCGTCACTGCCGGTCCCGAGGCTGAACCGCTCCTCGCTGGCGATGACCTTGAGGGTCGGAGCCTGGGCGCCGAGGTTGCCATCGGCGGTGCAGTAGATGCGCAGGTCTTCCTTGCCGCCCGACGCATGGACGATGGCCAGGCCGCCGCCAGTGATTGTGAGCGACCAGTCGGCGGCCGGCGGAGCCGCCTTCATCCACTTGCGGCACTGGTCGACGAGCTCATCGGTGACATGGTCAAACGGCGGGTTGAACGGGCCCAGCGCGGTGTCGCCGACCTTGGCCGAGATGGGCTGACCCGACGACAGCAGGGCCAACGCCGTCTCGTCGATAAACCCGTCGCCCCTGGACAGTGTGACGGCGCCCCGGCCGGCGCTGAGCTCGACTGTCTTGCCGGCCGTCTCCGGCCGGGTCTCCAGCCGCACCAGGAATCGGCCGTCCGACCGGCAGCTCATCGCCAGGTCGCTGGGCCTGCCCGACAGCACATTGAGCGCCAAATTGCCGGTGCTGCGTTTCAGCGTGATCTGGCCGCCGATCACATGCAACGACCACTCTTTGCTGCGGGCGGCGCCGTTCCTGGCCGTCCCGCTGTCACAGCCGGCCAGCAGCACCGCCACGGCCACCAGGATCGCCCCCCATCGCATCGCCTATTTCCCCTTGAACACGGCCGGCCGCTTTTCGAGCAGGGCGGTGACGCCTTCCATATGGTCCTCGGTCAGGTGGCTGATGGCCTGGGCGGCGGCGCTCATCTCCATCAGGGTGTCGTAGCTGGTCGACTGGCCGTGCTTGAGCAGGGCCTTGCCGAGGCGCAGGGAGTGCGGCGGCTGCTGGGCGATCTTCTCGGCCATGGCGATGGCCTCGTCGAGCACGGTCTCGGCCGGCACGACGCGGCTGACCAGGCCCCAGCGCTCGGCGGTGGCGGCGTCGATGACGTCGCCGGTGAACAGCAGCTCCGACGCGCGGCTCATGCCGATGGTGCGCGGCAGCAGCCAGGCGCCGCCGTCGCCGGGGATCAGGCCGAGCTTGAGGAAGGTGACCCCGAACTTGGCGGTGTCGGCGGCGATGCGGATGTCGGTCATGCAGGCCACGTCGCAGCCCAGGCCGATGGCGGCGCCGTTGACCGCCGCGATCGACGGCACTTCCAGGCCGTAGATCGAGCGGACGATGCGGTGGATGTTGTTGCGGTAGTTCTCGCGGATGGCCACGCCCGAGCCGCCGAACGCCCCTTCGCGCGACTTCATGGCCTTGACGTCGCCGCCGGCCGAGAAGGCCCGGCCGGCCCCCGTCAGCACGACGGCGCGGATGTTCTGGTCGGCGTTGATCGCCGCGCAGGCCGCCTGCACCTGATCGCCGTCACCGGCCGCGCCCAGCGCATTCATCGACTCCGGCCGGTTGAGGGTCAGGATGGCGATGTGGCCGCGCTTCTCGGTGGTGATCATGCTCATGGCGATTTTCCTGCTTTGATTTCCCCACTCCATAGCCGCCTCGCCTTGCAACGCCAATCCGCCTAAGCCATGCCCCGTAGCCAGCTTTCAAAGGACCTCGCCCCATGACCCTGCGCCTCGTCGGCGACGTCGGCGGCACCAACTGCCGCCTCGCCGTCTTCGACATCCAGGACCCGGCCCGGGAAGTCGTCGCGCCGCAGGCCTTCAAGGTCGCCGACCACCCGACCCTGGAAGACGCCATCGACCGCTATCTGCAGGCAACCGACGCACGCCCGACCCAGGCGGTGATCGCCGTCGCCGGCACGGTGAGGGCCGGCAAGGCCGAACTGACCAACGCCCCCTGGGACATGTCGGAGGCCGGCCTCCGCCGGCACGGCTTCACCTCGACCCGCCTGCTCAACGACTACGAGGCCCTGGCCCTGTCGGTCGACCTCCTGGCCGACAACGACCTCGGCGATATCGGCGGCGTCACCGGCGCGCCCGCCAAGAGCACCATCGCCATCGTCGGCGCGGGCACGGGCCTCGGCGTCGGCGCGCTGGTCCGCGACACGCTCGGCGACGCCGTCGCCGTCACCGAGGGCGGTCACATCGCCTTCGCCCCCACCGACAACACCGAGATCGAGGTCCTGAAAGTCCTCACCGCCCGCTTCGGCCGCGTCTCGCTCGAGCGCATCCTGTCGGGCCCCGGCCTGGTCAACCTCTACGAAGCCCTGGCCCAGATCGGCGGCCAGACGCCGGAAGACCTCAAGCCCGAAGACATCGAGGACCGCGCCGACAGGGGCGACGCTCTGGCCGACCAGGCTCTCAAGCGCTTCTGCCGCATCTACGGCGCGGCGGCCGGCGACTTCGCCCTGGCCTTCGGCGCCTTCGGCGGCGTCTACCTGGGCGGCGGCATCGCCGGCAAGATCATGCACCGGCTGCGGGCCGGCGCGTTCCGCCAAGGGTTCGAAGACAAGGGCCGCTTCCGCGACTACTGCGCCGCAATCCCGACCAGGGCCATCCTGCACCCCTACGCCGCCCTGCTGGGGGCGGCGGCGGCGCGGATCGACGGTTAGGAGAAGTTGGTAGGCCGGGTGGGGGTCGAACCCACGACCATTCGATTAAAAGTCGAATGCTCTACCACTGAGCTACCGGCCCGCTTGAAGACCTAGGGGGTCCGAAGCGGCGCGGACCATAGTGGCGCCCGCCCGCCGGAGCAAGCGCTTGCGGGACGGTTTCATCGGGATATGAATTGAGCCTATGCGGACCTTCCTGACCCTGCCCCTGATCGCCCTTGTCGCGGCCTGCGCCACCACGCCGCCACCGACCCCCGGGCGGGTGCGGTCGACCGATCAGGTCAACAAGGGCAGCCTGGTCGGGGCCGCTTCCTCGCCGCTGCGCGACATCAACCTCCTACGCACCAAGATCCCGCAGGTGCTGCTCGATTCGCTCGCCGACCCGTACGCCAGGCCCTATCCGATGAGCTGCAAGGAGATCGAGGCGGTGCTGATCCCGCTCGACGAGGCGCTTGGTCCCGACATGGACCAGCCCAAGCCGACCAAGGCCGACCGCGGCCTGATCGCCGACAGCCGCGAGTTCGTCAGCGACGAGGCCATGCGCGAGATCGTCGGGGCGGCGCAGGACATCATCCCCTACCGAGGCTGGGTGCGGAAGCTGACCGGGGCCGAGCGGCACGACAAGCTGGTGCGCTCGGCGGTCACCGCGGGCGGCATCCGTCGCGGCTATCTGAAGGGCATCGGCCTGGCCAAGGGCTGCAAGCCGCCGGCGGCACCGACGCCCTATGCCGGCCCGCCGATCAAGCTGCGCGATCCCTCGACGCCGAAGTATCCGGTCAGGAAGTAGGCTTGGTCTGCCGGGCGGCGAAGTCGCGGCGGAACTGGTCCAGCCGGCCTTCGGCGATGGCGCTGCGCAGGGCGGCGGTCAGGGTCTGGAAGAAGGCGATGTTGTGCCAGCTGAGCAGGACCTGGCCGAGGATTTCGTCGGCCTTGACCAGGTGATGCAGGTAGGCCCGCGAATAGGACGTGCCCGCCGGGCCGGCGATGTCCGGGTCGATGGGGTTGTCATCCTCCGCGAAGCGGGCGTTCTTCAGGTTGATCGGTCCGTCCCAGGTCCAGGCTTGGCCGTGGCGGCCCGAGCGGGTCGGCAGGACGCAGTCGAACATGTCCACGCCGCGCGCCACCGCCTCGACGATGTCGATCGGCTTGCCGACGCCCATCAGGTAGCGCGGCCGGTCGGCGGGCAGCAGGCCGGGCGCATAGTCGAGCACCTCGCACATGGCGGCGTGGCCCTCCCCGACCGCCAGGCCGCCGATGGCGTAGCCGTCGAAGCCGGTCTCGATCAGGCGTTCGGAGGATTCGCGGCGCAGGGCTTCGAAGGTCGAGCCCTGCTGGATGCCGAACAGGGCCTGGCTGTCGCGGGTCCCGAAGGCGTCCTTGCTGCGCTGGCCCCAGCGGGCCGACAGCTGCATGGCGGCGCGGGCGCGCATCTCCTCGGCCGGCCAACTGACGCATTCGTCCAGCTGCATGACGATGTCGGAGCCGAGCAGGTCGGCCTGGATCTCGATGGAGCGTTCGGGCGACAGCACGTGCTTGGAGCCGTCGATGTGGCTGGCGAAGGTGACGGCGTCTTCCTTCACCTTGGCGATGTTGGACAGGCTCATCACCTGGAAGCCGCCGCTGTCGGTGAGGATGGGTTTGTCCCAGCGCATGAATTTGTGAAGGCCGCCCAGCCGCTGCACCCGTTCGGCCGTGGGCCGCAGCATCAGGTGGTAGGTGTTGCCGAGGATGATGTCGGCGCCGCTTTCCTTGACCTGGTCGACGGTCAGGGCCTTCACCGTGGCGGCGGTGCCGACCGGCATGAAGGCGGGGGTGCGGATGTCGCCGCGCGGGGTCTTCAACACGCCGGTGCGGGCCGCGCCGTCGGTGGCGCTGATCTCGAAGGGGAAGGTCATCAGGCGGCGCGCATTAGCAGGGATGAGTCGCCGTAGGAATAGAAGCGATACTCCGCCTCGATGGCGTGGGCGTAGGCGGCCTTCATCGTCTCCTGGCCGGCGAAGGCGCTGACCAGCATGAACAGCGTCGATTTCGGCAGGTGGAAGTTGGTCATCAGCACGTCGGCGGCGCGGAAGCGGTAGCCGGGCGTGATGAAGATGGCCGTCTCGTCGGCGAAGGGGTGGAGGACCCCGTCCTCGGTCGCGGCGCTTTCCAGCAGGCGCAGGGAGGTGGTGCCGACGCAGACGATGCGGCCGCCGGCGGCGCGCGTGGCGTTGAGCGCGGCGGCGACCTCCGGCGTCACGACCCCGAACTCCGGGTGCATGCGGTGCTCGGCCACCACCTCGGTCTTCACCGGCAGGAAGGTGCCGGCCCCGACGTGCAAGGTGACGAAGTGGCTGGAGACGCCGCGCTCGGCGATGGCGGCCATCAGCTGCGGTGTGAAGTGCAGGCCCGCGGTGGGGGCTGCGACGGAGCCGTCCTCGCGGGCGTAGACGGTCTGGTAGTCGGTGCGGTCCTGCTCGTCCTCGGGGCGCTTGGCGGCGATGTAGGGCGGCAGGGGCATCTCGCCGACACCGGCCACGGCGAGGTCGAGGTCGACGCCGGAAAGTTCGAAGGCCAGGGTCAGTTCGCCCCCCTCCCCCTTGTCGACCACGTCGGCGGCAAGCGTGGTCAGGGCGCAGGCGCGGTCATGCCGGTCGCCGAACAGGATGCGGTCGCCGGCCTTCAGCCGCTTGCCGGGGCGGGCGAAGGCGGTCCAGCGGTTGGGAGACAGGCGGCGGTGCAGGATGGCCTCGACACGGACCTCGCTCTCATCGCGGCGGCGGACGCCGAACAGCCGGGCCGGAATCACCCGGGTGTCGTTGAAGACCAGGGCGTCGCCGGGCTGCAGCAAGGACGGCAGGTCGCCGACGGTCAGGTCGTCCAGCCCGGCCGGCGGGCGCACGACCAGCAGCTTCGCCGACTCGCGCGGGCTGGCGGGGCGGAGGGCGATGCGGTCTTCCGGCAGGTCGAAGTCGAAGTCGCTGACGAGCATGGCGCGGCGGATGCGGCTTTGGGGCGCCCGCGTCAAGTCTCGCGGCTGGGGTTGGCGGTGGACACCGGCCCGCCGGGCGGCGCATGATCCCTTATCGGGACTGGGGTTTGCGAGAGCATCGATGCGCTTCATCACCTTGACGCTGTGCGCTTCCCTGGCCGTGCTGACCCTGGCCGGCTGCAACCGCCAGGACAGCAAGCCGCAGCCGGCTCCCGCACCCGCCCCGGCGCCGGTCCCCGTCGAGGCCCCGGACCGGGCCAAGCCGCCGGTCACCGGCTTTGCCCACACCGGCAACTTCGACAACGCCGGCTACTACATGCCGACCCACGACATCCGCATCGGCGCCTGGCAGCTGAAGACCATCGGCGTCGGCGCGATCAGTGATTTCGCCGCCTGGGAACAGGGCGATCGGACCTCGACCTTCGGGCCGATCCTGCTCGAGTTCGACGACACCACCAGCCCCCTGACGACCAACGAGATGGGCGCCGAGGGCCATGAGACCAGCGTCCGGGTGCTGCCGACCGGCTATTCGACCGACGGCAGGACGATGCGCTTCGCCGGGGTCGATCCCAAGCTTGGGCCGGTGACGTTCGAAGGCGCCTTCGATCCGGCCGCCATGGCCGAGGCCAAGGCCCAGGGGGCCAGCGAGGCGGCGGTGCTGACCGGCGTGCTGCAGGTCGGCCAGACCCGGATCGACAACGCCCGTTTCACCTTCTTCGCCGGCGAATAGCTTCAACAGGGGAACCATAGTCCAATGAAAACAACGCACATTGCGCCCGCGGTCGCCCTGGTTCTTGGTCTCGGCGGGGCCGGCGCCTTCGCGCAAGGCGGCGGCGGCGGGGGCGGCGGACCGTACGACCCCGTGCCGGACGGCAGCTATCAGCGCAGCTGCCGCGACATCACCGTCCAGTACGGCAACCTCACCGCCCGCTGCCTGGACAACCGCAACTACCTCCAGAGCGCCTCCATCTCGGTGCGCAGCTGCGGCAACGGCCGCATCGCCAACTATAACGGACGCCTGCAGTGCGACGGCTGGAACGGCGGCGGCGGTGGTGGCGGACCGGGTGGTC
>JAQGIK010000017.1 GCA_028291265.1 Caulobacter sp.
CGGCTGCATCGTGAAGACCGCCGGCGTCGACGAGAGCATCCTGACCTTCTCCGGCCCGGCCCGCGTTTTCGAGAGCCAGGACGCCTCGGTCAGCGCCATCCTGACCGGCAAGATCAAGCCCGGCGACTTGCTGGTCATCCGCTACGAGGGCCCCAAGGGCGGCCCCGGCATGCAGGAGATGCTCTACCCGACCAGCTATCTGAAATCGAAGGGCCTCGGCAAAGCCTGCGCCCTGATCACCGACGGCCGCTTCTCGGGCGGCACCAGCGGCCTCTCCATCGGCCACGTCTCGCCGGAAGCGGCCGAGGGCGGCCTGATCGGCCTGGTCGAAGAGGGCGACATCATCGACATCGACATCCCCAACCGCGGCGTCAGCCTGCGGGTGCCGGATACGGAGCTTGAGGCCCGCCGCGCGGCCATGGACGCGAAGGGCGACGCTGCCTGGAAGCCCGCCGGCAAGCGCGAACGCAAGGTCTCGACGGCCCTGCGCGCCTACGCCGCCTTCACGACCAGCGCGGCCCGCGGCGCGGTACGGGTCGTTCCCTAAAATCCCTTCTCCCGCTCGTCGGGAGAAGGTGGCAGCCGAAGGCTGACGGATGAGGGCAGCACCGACCTATCCCATACACCCTTCGTCATCCTCGGGCTTGTCCCGAGGACTCATTCATCGGTCGTGCGCGAACGGGCGAGACTGATGACCGCACTCAACACCCTCCAATCGTCGAAGCCGACCCATGGGTCCTCGGGACAAGCCCGAGGATGACGACGTTGGCGGATCGAGCTACGGTTTCACCACTTCGAACGACAGGCTCTGCAAACGCACCTCCAGCGTCGGCGCCAGCAGGAACCCGCCGCTGATCCTCCCGTGCTCGCAGGTCCAGCTGAACCCGCCCTGCATCGCTGTCCGCGCCGTCACCGCCTCGTCCGCGTCACAGGCCCCGACCTCGGCCTTCACGCGCGCCAACTCCTTCGCCCAATGCGGCTCATCCCGATCCAGCAGGAAGTTCGCCGCCAGGCTGTCCGTCACTCCGGCGATGCCGCCCTGATTCCACACCCGCCGGGCCAACGCATACCCCTGCACGACCTCGGCGCTGACCGCCACCGCCCGGTCCGGCGCCTCGCCCGCCGCCAGCAGCGCCAGCGCCGCCTTCCAGGCCGGGACCGACGGCCCCGAATAGGTCTTGTTGGTGAAGACGAAGATGCCGAGGCCCTTCTCCGGCAGCAGCAGTACATGCGAGCCATAGCCCGGATAGCCGCCGCCGTGGCTCAAGGTCCGGCCCAGGTCGCAGTCGTCGCTGACCCGCCAGCCCATGCCGTAGGTGATCGCCGCCCGGCAGGGCGCGCCGCCGATGGCGCTGGCTCGCATCGTCCCCTGGGGGAAGTTCGAGCCCTCGGCGATCTCGCGCACCGTCGGCCGCGCCACCACCCCGAGGTCCGGCTCGTCGCGCGGCGGCCAGGCCGACAGCAGGAAGCTCACCCACCGCGCATAGTCCTTGGCCGTCGTCTCGACCCCGCCCATGGCGCCGAACACCCCGTCGGCCATGTCCGGCTCGCGCAGCCAGGCGTCGTCCTGCCAGCGATAGCCGATGGCGCGGAGCTCGAGCGGCGATCTGGCGATGTCGTACCCGGTCGAGGCCATGCCGAGCGGCGCCATGAAGTTTTCGCGGATGTAGACCTGGTAGGGCTTGCCCGAGACGTTGCTGACGATCCGCCCCAAGGTCGCGTACCCGAAGTTGGAATATTCCATGGTCAGGCCGCTCGACCGGGAGAACGGCACGCCGGCCTTCAGCACCTTCGTGAATTCGGCCTCGCTGAGCGGCTGCTGACGGTCGCCCCAGGGATCGTCGGTGACGAACCCGGCGACATGGTTCAAGAGATCGCGGACCCGGATGTGGCGGCTGTCACGGGTCGGATATTTCCAACCCCGCATCTCCGGCACGTACCGCTCGGCCGGCGCATCGAGCGACAGTTTGCCCTCGTCCCGCAGCTTGAGGATGGCCAGCGCCGTGAAGGCCTTGCTCATCGAGGCGATGCGGAACCGACTGTCGGCGTCCACGGCCCGGCCGGAGACGATGTCCTGCACGCCCTGCCCGCGGACCACGACCAGCCTGCCGTCCTGGACGATGCCGTAGACGAGGCCCGGCACATGGCTGTCCAGCCGCCAGTCGTTGAAGATGCCGTCGATCTTGGCCAGCAACGCCGCGTCGGGCTCGGCCCGCGCCGCCGCCGGAACGGCCAGCAGAACCATGGCCGCCAGGGCCGTCATCCATCGCCTGAACATCCGCCCTGCCCCGCTGATCCGTCCTGGATCAGACGGCTATCACGAGAACTGCGGTCCGTCAGGCCACCGCCGGCATTCCGTCCAGCAGCTTGTCCAGGGTGATGGGGTAGTCCCGCACCCGCACGCCGGTGGCGTTGTAGACGGCGTTGGCCACCGCCGCCCCGACCCCGCAGATGCCCAGCTCCCCGACCCCCTTGGCCTTCATCGGCGAGGAGACCGGATCCACCTCATCGAGAAAAACCACCTCCTGGTGCGGGATGTCGGCGTGAACCGGAACCTCGTAGCCGGCCAGGTCGTGGTTGGCGAAGAAGCCGCGCCGCTTGTCGACCACCAGTTCTTCCATCAGGGCCGCGCCCGTCCCCATGGTCATGGCCCCGATCACCTGGCTGCGGGCCGACGTCGGGTTGAGGATGCGGCCCGCGGCGCAGACCGCCAGCATCCGCCGCACCCGCACCTCGGCGGTCCAGGCGTCGACCCCGACCTCGACGAAATGACCGCCGAAGGTCGACTGCTGATACTTTTTCGCCAGGTCGCCGAACTCGATGAAGTCCTCGGCCACCAGTTCGCCGTCCCTGGCCGCCTCGATGAGCGGCCGGCTGTCGTTTCCGACCCTGACCCGGCCATCGACGAATTCGGCCTTCTGAGGATCGAGCCCGAGCTTGCCGGCCGCGACCTCGCGCAGCTTCATGCAGGCGGCATAGACCCCGGCCGTCGAACTGTTGCCGCCCCACTGCCCGCCCGAGCCGGCCGACACCGGGAAGCTGGAGTCGCCCAGCCGCACCACCACCTGCTTCAGCGGCACGCCAAGCGTCTCGGCCGCGGTCTGGGCGATGATGGTGTAGCTGCCGGTGCCGATGTCGGTCATGTCGGTCTCGACCACCACCAGGCCGTCCGGCTGCAGCCGCATCCGAGCGCCTGACTTCATGGTCAGGTTGTTGCGGAAAGCGGCGGCGACGCCCATCCCGACCAGCCAGCGGCCCTCGCGGCGCCGGCCCGGCGTGGCGTTGCGGTCCTTCCAGCCGAACCGGTCGGCGCCCTGGCGCAGGCATTCGACCAGCTGGCGCTGCGAGAATGGCCGTTCGGGCTTGGCCGGGTCGACCTGGGTGTCGTTGCGGATGCGGAATTCGATGGGATCGAGGCCCAACTTCTCGGCCATCTCGTCGATGGCGATCTCCAGCGCCATCAGCCCCGGCGCCTCGCCCGGGGCCCGCATGGCGTTGCCTTCGGGCAGGTCCAGCACGGCCAGCTTCGTCGCCGTCAGCCGGTTCGCCCCGGCGTAGAGCAGCTTGGTCTGCTCGGCCGCCGTCTCGGCGCCGCCGCCGGGCAGGTCGCCGGACCAGGTCTCGTGGCCGATGGCGGTGATCTTGCCGTCCCTGGTCGCGCCGATGCGGATGCGTTGGATGGTGGCCGGCCGGTGGGTGGTGTTGTTGAACATCATCGGCCGGGTCAGGGCGACCTTGACCGGCCGTCCCGCCGCCTTGGCGCCCAGCGCGGCCAGCAGGGCGTCGGCCCGCAGGAACAGCTTGCCGCCGAACCCGCCGCCGATGAAGGGCGACACCAGCCGCACCTTCGCCTTCGGGATGCCAAGGGTGGCCGCCATGTCGCTGCGTCCCCAGTCGATCATCTGGTTGGCGGTCCAGATCGTCACCGCGCCATCCTCCCAGGCGGCGGTGGAGGCGTGCGGCTCCATCATCGCGTGCGACTGGTCGGGCGTGGTGTAGGTGGCGTCCAGCTTGACCGGCGCCGTCGCGAAGGCCTTGTCGAAGTCGCCGACATGGCTGTCGGGCGGATCCTTCGGAGACTCGGCCGACCCCTTGGCCGCCGCCAGGTCGAAGGCGCCCTTGGCCGGCGCGTAGTCGACCCGCAGCAGCCCGGCCGCCGCCCGCGCCTGTTCGAAGGTCTCGGCCACCACCACGGCGACCGCCTGGTGGTAGTGCTCGACTTCCGGCCCGGCCAGCAGCCTGGCGGTGTTCTTCTCGCCCTTGCCCAGCTTGCCGGCGTTCTGCGCCGTGACCACCGCCAGCACGCCTGGCGCCGCCCGGGCCCGGCTGGCGTCGATGCCGGTGATGCGGCCCTTGGCGATGGTCGCGCCGACCACATAGCCGTAAGCCGCGTCCGGCGCCCGGTCGTGCCGCTCATAGGCGTAGGGGGCCGTGCCCGTTGTCTTCTGCGGTCCGTCGATGCGCGGCGTCGGCTTGCCGATGTGCTTGAGCTGGTCGATGGGGTTGGTGGTGGCGGGGGTCTCGAACTTCATGGCCTATCCCCTCGCCTCGGCCAGCACCGAGCCCAGCGTCCGCTCCGCAAGAACCAGCTTGAAGGCGTTCTGCTCGGTGGGCCTGGCCCCGGCGAACACCTGGTCGGTCACCGCCTTGGCCCCGCGCGGCATCGCGGCCTCCGCCGCCTCGACACGCCAGGGCCTGTGCGCCACGCCGCCGAAGGCCGCCCGCCCGCCGCCGTCCGGCTGCACCACCGCCGCCACCGACACCAGGGCGAAGGCATAGGAGGCCCGATCACGGACCTTGCGATAGACCTGTTTTCCACCAACCGGCGCCGGCAGGGTCACCGCCGTGATCAACTCGCCCGGGGCCAGCACCGTCTCCACCGCCGGCGTCTTCTCCGGCAGGCGGTGGAAGTCGGCGATGGGGATGGCCCGCGTCTCGCCATTGGGGCGCACCGTCTCCACAACCGCGTCCAGCACCCGCATGGCCACGGCCATGTCGCTGGGGTGGGTGGCGATGCACTGGTCGCTGGAGCCGATCACCGCCAGCGGCCGGGAAAAGCCGCCGATGGCCGAACAGCCGCTTCCGGGGGTGCGTTTGTTGCAGGGCTGGGCCGTGTCGTAGAAATACGGGCAACGGGTCCGCTGCAGCAGGTTGCCGGCCGTCGTCGCCTTATTGCGAAGTTGTCCCGAGGCGCCGGCCAGCAGGGCCCGCGACAGCACGCCGTAGTCCTTGCGCACCCGCTTGTCGGCGGCCAGGTCGGTGTTGCGCACCAGAGCCCCGATCCGCAGGCCGCCGTCCTTGGTGGCCTCGATCCGGTCCAGCTCCAGCCGGTTGACGTCGACCAGATGGGCCGGCGTCTCGATCTCCAGCTTCATCAGGTCCAGCAGGTTGGTGCCGCCGGCGATGAACCGGGCGCCGGGATTGCGCGCCACCGCCGCGGCAGCCTCGGCCGGGCTCTTCGCCCGTTCGTAGGTGAAGGTCCTCATGCCTTGACCCCCGCCACCTCGCCGATCGCCTCGACGATGTTGGAATAGGCGCCGCAGCGGCAGATGTTGCCGCTCATCCGCTCGCGCAGTTCGTCGGGGGTGACCTTCGGCCTGCCGTTCAGGTCGGCGGTGACATGGCTCGGCACGCCCGCCTTGATCTCCTCCAGCACCGCCACCGCCGAACAGATCTGGCCCGGCGTGCAGTAGCCGCACTGGTAGCCGTCGTGCTTGACGAACGCCGCCTGCATCGGATGCAGATCTCCGGGCGTCCCCAGCCCCTCGATGGTGGTGACCTTGTCGCCGTCATGCATGACCGCCAGGGTCAGGCAGCTGTTGATCCGCCGCCCCTCGACGATGACCGTGCAGGCCCCGCACTGACCATGGTCGCAGCCCTTCTTGGTCCCGGTCAGCTTTAGCGTCTCGCGGAGGACGTCCAGCAAGGTGGCGCGCAGGTCCACCTCCAGCGCCCGCGCCGTTCCGTTGATGGTCAGGATGACCTTGCCGACGACCGGCGCCGCGACAGTCTCCTGCCCGGAGGCCAGCCCCGGCGCGGCGGCCCCGGCCGCCGAGACCGCGCCGACGATCAGGATATCGCGTCTGGACATGTCGAACTCCGGAACCTGCTGCATGCCTCGCCTCGCCCGCCGACGTCGCCACGGCCCGGACGGTTGCCCTCGGCCTGATCGTTCAACTCCGCCTGGCGGGCGTCGTTCCGCGACCAGGCGGGCGCGAACCCAAAGGTTCTGTCGGTCGACTATCACCTGATCGGTGGGCCGGCGAAAGGCCGCCCAGCTGGTCGCGCTAAACTACATTTGAAGCGGCCGGGATACAGTCGTCGTGAAGAAACCGGATCATGGCTAATTGAATTAACGCCGCCGGAAACGCCACGTGCGCGGCCATTCGCCAGATTTCGCCCTGCGACAACTTGTCCGCCGGCCTTAACGGAATGGTTGTCGGCAGTCGCTATGCTTCCCTCCATGCCCGACCCCATCCACCGCAAACCGGTCCGGCCGCCCGGCGCCGAAGCCGACGGCTTCGACATGCGCAGCGTGGTCGAACTCGACCGGATGGGCGTCCTTACCCGCGTGGGCTTCGCCGGCATCTTCGGCCTGGCGTCGCTGCTGGTCATCCCCTGGGCGTTCACGGCCGCTTGGCTGGCCGCGATCGCGATCTGGGAGACGATCAGCGTCCGCATCGTCAATCCGTGGTCAGTGCGGCTGCCTCGACGCGCCGGCGTGGCCGTCTTCGCGGCACGCAATCTCATCGGCGGCAGCATCTATGGCCTCGTCGCGCTCGGCGGCCTGGCCATCGGCTCGCCGCTCGGCGCGGTCATGGGCGGGGTCTGGCTGAGCGGCGCCTTCATGAACAACTTCGTCTATCACGGCGAGAACCGCGGCATCCTCACCGCGTCCCTCACCCCCTCGATCGGCTTTGCGATCATCGGGCCGCAACTGGGCCATGGGGTATCCTTGGATTCGGTGGCCATCTCGGGCCTCATCCTCTGCATTTTTCTGGCGGCCCGCGCCTTCTCCATGGACCATCAGGTGCTGCTGAAGCGGCTCGGCGAACGGCAGTCCGCGCTGGCGCACGTCGAGCGCAAATTGTCGCTGGCCATCGACGCCTCGGGCGACGGCGCCTTCGATGTCGACCTCGTCAACGGCCAGAGCCAGATTTCGGACGGATGGGCCCGGATGCTGGGTTACGAGCCCTATGAGGTGATCGACGACCTCTTCAGCTACATCCACCCCGAGGATGTTCCCGTCGTGGATCAGGCGCTGCAGGGCCATTTCGCGGGCCTGAGCCCGTATACGGCCACCGAGCAACGGATGCGGTGCAAGGACGGCAGCTACAAATGGGTGCTGGCCCGCTCCTCACTGGTGGAACGCACCGACGACGGCCGGCCCGCCCGGGTGATCGGCACGACGACCGACATCTCCGAACGCAAGGCGATGGAACTCGACCTGAAGGCGGCGCGCGACGTCGCCGAGGCGGCGAACCTTGCCAAGAGCACGTTCCTGGCCAACATGAGTCACGAGATCCGCACGCCCCTGAACGGCGTGATCGGCGTCGCCGGCGTACTGGCGCGCACCGAACTGGCGCCCGCGCAGAGTGAGATGGTCGGCCTCGTGCTGTCGTCGGCGCGGGTCCTCGAACGGCTGCTGACCGACATCCTCGACCAGTCGAAACTGGAGGCTGGTGAGTTCGGACTGGTCAGTGCGCCCTTCGACCTGCGCGAGACGGTGGAGGTCGCGGTCGGGCTGATGCGGCCCCGCGCCGAGGACAAGGGGTTACAGGTTACGCTCGACTGCGCCCCGGGCGTTGAGGGCCTGTTCGAGGGCGATGCGGTGCGGCTCGGCCAGATCGTCTCGAACCTGACGGCCAACGCCATCAAGTTCACCGAGAACGGAGCGGTGCGCGTCAGCGTCGAAGCGAGCAACGACGCCGGAGCGGACGCCCCGGTCATGATCACTATCCGTATCGCCGACAGCGGCATCGGCTTCGACGCCGTCACGGCCGGGCGGCTGTTCAACCGCTTCGTCCAGGCTGACGGCTCGATCTCGCGCCGGTTCGGCGGCACGGGCCTCGGGCTCGCCATCTCAAAAGCGCTGGCCGAACTGATGGGTGGCGACATCAGCGCCGCCTCGACGCCCGGGGAGGGCAGCGTCTTCACGGTCACCGTGCCGCTGGCGCGGGCGGTCGTCGCATCCGCGCCCGCCGCGGACCCCGAGCCCGACGACGACGGCATCGCGCTGCAGGGACTGCGGGTTCTGGTCGCCGAGGACCACCCGACCAACCAGCGCGTCATCCAGCTGATGCTGGAGCCCATGGGCGTGGCCCTGACCATGACGAGCGACGGCCGCGAAGCCGTCGAGGCGTTCGGCGCGGGCGCATTCGACCTGGTCCTGATGGACATGCAGATGCCGGTCATGGATGGGCTGGCGGCGACGCGCGAGATCCGGCGGCTCGAGCGCGAGGCCGGCCTGGGACGGACGCCGATCGCCATGCTGACCGCCAACGCCATGGATGATCATCGCCGCATGGCGGTCCAGGCCGGAGCCGACTACCACATGGCCAAGCCGATTACCCCGGAGAGCCTGTTCACCGGCCTGGTCGAGACCTTCGCCGCCGCCCGACGGTCGACCGAGGCCGCCGCGTTGGCGGCGGCGGGTGACGCTGGCCAGAAGGCAGGATGAAGAGGCTCAGCCCAGGCGATGCCCCCACGCGCCCTCGCTGCCATGTCGTTCCTGCTGCTCTGACGCCTGTCGCTGCTCGGCTGGGCCTAGTCATCGGCCGAGCTGTTCCGGTTAGGCGCCGGCCGCGGCCGTTCAACACGCCCCGCGCGCCCGCATCCGCGTGTTGTCGCTTTCGGGTAACCATGGTCTACAAGCCCAGGGTGATCGGGGCTGGCATGGCGACACGGGACCAAGGACATCTGCTGCGCGTGCTGGGCGTCGCCTTCGGCGTCGCGGCGGTGGTCGGCGGCACCATTGGCCAGGGCGTGTTGCGCGCGCCCGGCGTGGTGGCCAGCGGCGTGCAGGACGGGACCATCATCCTCGCCCTCTGGGTCATGGTCGGGGTCTTCTCGGCCATCGACGCCATGTCGACCGTCGAGCTGGCCACCTCGATCCGCAAGACTGGCGGCCCCTACGCCTTCGCCCGCCGCGCCTTCGGTGGGTTCACCGGCCTGGCGACCGGCATCGCCGACTGGCTGGGCTATGTCGGCGCCGTCGCCTTCCTCGGCGTGGTGTTCGGCGAATACCTGCACCGCCTCGGCATCGCCACCACCGTACCGGTCAGTGCTTTGACCATCGGCATCCTGCTGGTCATCGGCGCCATACAGGCGCTGGGCGCCCGCGTCGGCGGCGCCTCGCAGGAGATCGGCAGCGCCATCAAGGCCCTGATGTTCTTCGCCCTGATCGGGGCCTTGATGCTGGCCCCGCGCGGCGCTCCGGTCGAGACCGTGCAGGCGACGCCGCAATTGACCCTGCTGGGCCTGATCGTCGCCTTCCGCGCCATCGGCGGCACCTACACCGGCTGGAGCGCCGCCGCCTACTTCGCCGAGGAGGTCAGGGACCCGGGCAAGACCATCGTCCGCGCCACCTTCGCCGGCATCGCCCTGGTCACCGTCATCTACGTTCTGGCCAACGCCGCCTACCTGATGGTGCTGAGCCCCGCCGAGATGGCAGGCTCCAACCTGGTCGCCGCCGACGCCGCCGCCCGGGTGTTCGGACCGGCCGCCGACGGGATCGTCACCGCTGTCTCGCTGATCTCGCTGGTCACCATCCTCAACGCCATCCTGATGAGCCAGCCGCACCTGGTCTTCGCCATCGCCCGCGACGCCGGCATTCCGGGCCTCAGCCGCGTCGCCGCCAACGGCAGCCCGCAGTTCGCGCTGGCCTTCATGGTGATCGCCGCCGGCCTGCTGGCCCTGGTCGGGGTCTACGAGATCCTGCTGGCCTTCTCGGCCGCCCTGATCGTCGCCGTCTCGGTCGTCGTCAACCTCGCCGCCCTGTGGATGCGCCGCAAGGAGCCCGACCTCGAGCGCCCCTGGCGCATGCCGCTGTTTCCGCTGCCGGCCCTGTTCTCGCTGGCCGTCAACGGCGCGATCTTCGCGGCCTTCCTCTACGAGTCGCCGGTCATCGCCGCCCAGGCCTTCGCCGGCCTCATCGTCCTGACCGCCCTCGCCTATGTCATCACCCGCCGGCGGACGCCGGTCGAGGCCTGAGCGGAGGCAACGATGCGGCCGCTCCGCCGTTCTCACGGCATGCGACACCCATCCCTGTTCGCCGCCTCGGCGATGGTCCTCACCCTGGCGCTGGCCGCCTGTTCTCCGGCCCCCAATGCGCCCGCCCCGGAGGCGCCCGCGGCCCCGCCGACACTGCCTGCCCCGACGCCGGCCCCAACGCCGGTCAATGTGATCGGCCTCGAGGGTCTGGGCGATCTCAAGCTCGGCCAGCCGGTTCCGTCGATCGGCTCATGGGCCGAACGCGGGGCCCAGGCCGGCGAAGGTTGCCGCACCATCACCTCGCCCGACTATCCGGGCGTCTACGCCATCGTCACCGACGGCAAGGTGCAGCGCATCACCGTCGGCCAGCGCTCGGACGTGAAACTGGTCGAAGGCATCGGCGTCGGTTCGACCGAGAGCGATGTGAAGAAGGGGTTCGCCGGTTTCCGCGAGGAGCCGCACAAGTACGAGGCCGCCCCGGCCAAGTACCTGACCGCCCCCAACGCGGCCAGCGGCGCCCCCGCCGTCCGCTTCGAGATCGGCGCCGACGGCAAGGTCAAGCTGATCCACGTCGGCATGATGCCGGTGCTGGGCTACGTCGAGGGTTGCGCCTAGGTCCAATCGACATTCAGGGATTCACGTGCTGCTGGATGCGTGATTCATAGGTCTCCGCTTTGGCGGAGGTCTGTGATGGGTGTGAAGCGGTACGAACTGAACGATGCGCAGTGGGCTCGTGT
>JAQGIK010000026.1 GCA_028291265.1 Caulobacter sp.
TCGCGCGGTCCCCCTCCCCCGAGAGGGGGAGGAACTCAGGCCAGCGCCGCCTTCAACTTCGTCGCCGTGTCGTCGATGGCGGCGACTACCGGCGGGGAGACGCTGGCCATGATGTAGAAGTCGTGGACGAAGGACGGGTACTCGATGTGTTCGGACTTCACGCCGGCTTTTGCCATGCGTTCGGCGTAGGCGCGGCCCTCGTCCTTCAGCGGGTCGAAGCCGGCGGTGACGGTCAGGGCGGCGGGCAGGCCCGACAGGTCCTCGACATGGGCCGGCTCGGCGCGGCGGGCGTCGGGGTGGCCGATGGCGGCGAAGTGGCCGGCGAACCAGGTCATCACCTCGGCGGTCAGGACATAGCCGGTGGCCAGGTCCTTGCGGCTCTGGGTGTCCTGCTCCATGGCCGTGGCCGGGTAGAGCAGTAGCTGGAAGGCCAGGCGGCGCTTGGGATCGTCCCTCAGTTCCAGCGCCATGCAGGCGGCGAGGTTGCCGCCGGCGCTGCAGCCGCCGACCGCGATGCGGGCCGGATCGACGCCGATCTCGCCGGCGTGGTCGAAGACCCATTTGGTGGCGGCCAGGGCATCGTCATGGGCGGCGGGGAACGGATGCTCGGGAGCCAGCCGGTAGTCGACGGCCAGCACCCGGACGCCAGACGCCGCGCAGAGCCGGCGCATGAAGTCGTCGTGGGTCTCCAGGTCGCCGATCACGAAGCCGCCGCCATGGAAGTAGACCAGGGCCCCGGTCGTCGCCGCGGCGTCCCTGGGGACATAGAGCCGGGCCTTCAGGGGGCCGGCCCCGCCGTCGACAGGCAAGTCGCGGACGTCGAGGTCCTTCGGCGCCCCGGCGTCGAGGCCGGCCCGTTGGGCGACATAGCCCATGCGGATCATCTCGGGCGGCAGGCTGCTCAGCGGCGGCATCTCGATGGCGGCGGCGGCGTCGAGCATGGCGCGGAAGTGGGGATCGAGGCTCATCGGTTGGTCCTTATTTCTACCGCTCATCCCGGCGAATGCCGGGACCCAGATTCATCCACGAGCGGTTGGTGCATTGTTCTGAAACATCCGCGCTCAGGCGGCTGGGTCCCGGCATTCGCCGGGATGAGCGGTCGCTTCTATAGGGTCACCACACCAGCCGCCGAGCCGTCGCCGTACAGCGCCTTCACCAGCTCTGTGCGGCGCTCCAGCGTGGCGCGCTGGTTCACATAGCCCTTGTCGGTGATCTCGCCGGCGTCGATGGACGGCGGCTCGGTCATGATGGCGAAGCGGCCGATGCGGCGCGACAGGCCGCCGGCGGTGGCGTTGAAGACCTTGAGCTTCTCGGTGAGGAGGACGGTCAGCTTGTCGATCGGCGTGCCGGGGCCGTCGTCGGCCATCAAGGTCTGCATGCCGGCCATCGACGGCCAGACCAGGGCGCCGATGAAGGGCTTGTCCTGGCCGGCGATGACGGCGTCGAGGATCCAGGGGCTGCAGGCGGCGACGATCTCGGGCCGCAGGGTGCCGACCGAGACCCAGGTGCCGCTGTCGAGCTTGAAGTCCTCGGTCACCCGGCCATCGAACATCAGGCCCTGGGCCGGATCGTTGTCGTCGATGAATTTGGCGGCGTCGCCCAGCTTGTAGAAGCCTTCCTCGTCGAAGGCGGTGGCGGTCTTCTCCGGATCGCCGACGTAGCCGCTGGTGACGGTCGGGCCCTTGACCCGGACCTCCAGCTTGGTCCCGTTGGGCACCAGCTTGATCGTGATGCCGGGCAGCGGCAGCCCGACCAGCCCGACCGTCTCGGTGGCCCAGTGGGTGACGGTGATGCCTTGCGTCTCGGTGGCGCCGTACATGGTGGTCAGCGGCATGCGGCTGCCGGTCTCGGCGATGGCCAGGGCCTGCAGCCGCTCGTTGACGTCGTTGCTGAGCGTCGCGCCGCCGTAGCCCATGTAGCGCATGTTCTTGAAGAACGACTTCCGGAGGACCGGGTCCTTCTCCATGGCGTCGGCCAGCATGCCGAAGGCGATGGGGGCCGAGCCGAACACCACGGGGGAGACCTCGTAGAGGTTCTTGATCGTGGTCTCGAACATACCGGGCAGCGGCTTGCCCTCGTCGAGATAGACGGTGCCGCCGGCCCAGAGGACGCCGTTGAAGCTGATGTTGCCGGCGCTGATGTGGCTCCAGGGCATCCACTCCAGGCTCTCGGAGACGACGTCGGGATCGGGCTCCTCGCTGCGCAGGCCGTCCTGGCCGGCGATGACCCCGGCCATCATGCCGAAGGTCTGCGGCGCCGCCTTGGGCATGCCGGTCGAACCGGAGGTGAACAGGTATTTGGCGACGGTGTCGTGGCCGAGCGTCTCACGCGCCGCCTCGACGGCCGGGCCGGCCGCGGTGTCGGTCAGGACCGACAGGGGAACGGCCCCCTCCCCCGTGCCGTCGGCGGTGACGAAGGTCAGGTCGCGGCCGAGGCCCCGCAGGGTTTCCAGGGCGCGGGCATAGAGCTCGCCGGACTGGGCGAAGATCACCTTGGGCTTCACCACCTCGACGCAATGCCTGAGCTTGGCGTGGTCGGTGGAGATCAGGCTGTAGGCCGGGCTGATCGGCGAAACCGGCACCCCGGCCGTGTAGCAGCCGACCTTGATCAGGGCGTGCTCCAGACTGTTGGACGACAGCACCATGACCGAATCGTCGGCGGTCAGGCCACGGTCGAGCAACCACTGGGCGATGCCCTCGGCCTTGGCCAGGGCCTCGCCGTAGGTCAGCGTCCGCCAGGGTCCGTGGCCGGGTTCGCGCTGCTTCATCCACGGGCGGTCGGGATGCCTGGCCGCCTTCTCCTGGAGGAGGTGGGCGATGGAGCGCGGGCCTTCGCCCGGCGCATGATTGGAGCGGATCAGGATCGAGCCGTCGGCGCGGCGCTCGACCGAGACGTCCGGGCCCTTCATCGGCAGGCTGGCGAACGGAACTTTCGTCACGGCCGGAGCCGCCACGCCATCGGCGGGGGTCATGGGCGGTTTCCTCGAGTGCTTGTTATCGTTGTTCCGTTGAAGACTATGCTTGCCGCTAGGTGAGTCAAACGGCTGTTCAGCGGTTCGGCGACGGCGCGAAATTGACCCGACCGACCTCGTGGATTTTCCCCTCTTCGATCCGACCCTCGACCAGCTCGTAGCCTAGCAGGGCGTAGACGCGGCCGCGCAGGAAGATGGGCCGGGCGTTGCCGTACCAGTCGACGCAGGAGGCCACGCAGGCGTCGTCGGCGAAGCCTTCGGCGGCCGGTTTCAGCTCGCCGAGCGGATCGAATTTTCGAGCCTGGCGGCGCAGGAAGAACATCGACGAGGCGGTCTGGAACAGCTGGTTGTAGGCCGGATTGCCGGCCCGCGAGACCGGCAGGCCGAGCACGCCGTTGGTCCCGTCCGGCGGATCGGGGCGGTAGAAGAAGGCGTGACTGCGGGTCTCGGCCTCGGCGGCGTCGGGCAGGATATAGCGGTCGCCGAGTTTCGCGCCCGTGGACGGCAGTTCGACGGTCGAGAAGGTCATCGCGCGGTCGGTGCTGCCGACAATCACCGCGTCGGGCCCCATGACCTCGATGCGGTCGACGGGGTGGGGCATGTCGAATTGTCGGATGTCGCCGCCGCGAACCGGCACGGCGACCACGCGGCCCTCACCCGGCCCGCGATCGCCCCATCCGCTGCCGCTGCCGTAGAGCAGTTGGTCGCCGACGAAGCGGTTGGTGAAATCTCCGGCCCCCTCGGTCGGCGCGGGAAGGTCGCGGTAGCGGCTGAACGGCAGGGCGCGGGAGCCATCGCCGAATTCGGCCAGCGGAATGCGCAGCAGGGCGACGGCGCCGTCGGCGGCGGTCTTGCGCCACATCCTGTCGCCGCCGCTTTCGGCCAGCACGACGACGTTCAGCATCCGGCTCCTGGCGTCCTCCTGGAAGGAGAACTGGTCGGCCGGCTCGCCGGCCACGCCGATGGCCGAGGGGCGCGAGCCGTCGAGCGGCAGGCGGTAGACCATGGCCGGCGGCAGGCGCGCGTTGTCGCCGTCCCAGTCGTAGTCGGTGACCCACAGATAGACGGCGCTGGCCGAGACGTAGAAGACCCGCGCCTCGGAGCCGAGCACCGAGGTGGCCTCGCAACTCATTTCGCGCTTGGCCAGGTCACAGACGATGACCGAATGGACGGTGGTCAGGTCGACGCCCTTGCCGCGCAGCAGCGGCGGCACGAAGACGTTCGAGCCGTTGACGATGCGGCGGAAACCCTCGTCCGGGCCCTTCTGGCCCTGCCAGCGTTGCAGGGCCGGCAGGGTTTCAAGCGGGTCGCTGTCCCAGTAGAGCTCGCGGCCCGAGTAGAAGATCAGTTTCGTGCCGATCAGGCGGGAGGCGTAGTTCTCGGCCGAATAATAGTCGCTGGCCCGCAGATGGTAGCCGTCGATGAAGCTGAATTTGCCCTCGGCGCTCAGCCGGAAGCGGTTCACCTCCGTGCCGCCGCGGTTGTAGCTGTAGCCGATGACGATGACCTGGTCGCCGACCAGCAGCATCTCGTCGTACCAGTCGCCGCCGGGATTGATGCCGGGCGGCGAGGCGTCGATGTGGTCCAGCGCCGTCAGCTTGCCGCCGGCCGCCGAAACCGAGAACAGCCGGCCGCGCCGCAGCACCACCAGCATCTCGCCGCGATTCTTGACGATGCCGCCCTCGTCGACGTTGGCTTCCTGGGTGTTGGTGATGGACTCGTTGCTGAAGGCGCTGACCGCCACCGGCGTATCCTGGTCGCTGCTCTCCATTCTTGAGGCGGTGACGACGATCTCCTCTATCGCGCCCTCGGGGGCCTGGGAGGGCAGGCTGACGATCGGCGGCGGCACGGGGGCCGTGGGGACGGGTGGCGGGGCGGGCACGGGGGCCGGCGGCGGAACCGGCTGGCCGTTCCTGGACCGGTTCAGGAAGCGGCGCAGCTCGGCGTCGGAATGGAAGGCCTGCAGCCCGGCCGTCGGACGGCGGGCGGCGGCCTCGGCCGGCAGGGCGTTCGCGAAGGCGGCCAGGGCCGCCAATGCCAGGATCCAGGATCTCATCGCCTCGCCCTTCCGTCGGTCAGAGTTGTTTGAGCCAGTCGACCAGCAGTTTCGTCACCGCCTCCGGCTGCTCCTGCTGGGTCCAGTGACCGCAGCCTTCCAGCACCGTGGCGCCCTGCAGGCCGGGCAGGTGCGGCTTCATCACCGCCACCGGATCGACGCCGGGGATCATCTTCAGCACCAGGTCGCGGGAGCCGCCGATGAACAGCGACGGCTGTTCGAGCTTGCGCTCCTTGAAGCCCTGCAGCCATTCGAAATCGCGGCCGTGGTTGCGGTAGCGCGAGAGGGGGCCGAAGAAGCCCGAGGCCGCGAATTCGGCGGCGTAGTAGGCGATGTCGGCGTCGGTCAGCCACGCCGGGAAGGGCTGGGGGTCGGGCAGGCGGTCGAGCAGGGTCGCGCCATGCGGCTTGTCGGCCGGCCAGGTCCCATCGGGGGCGTCGCCGCTGATCGCGTAGTAGAATTTGCGGATCGAGGCGGCGGGGTCGGCTTCCAGTTCGGCCTCGGCGACGCCGACGTCCTGGAAGTAGACCTGGTAGAAGAAGCGGCCGCGGTCGGTGAACACCGCCTTGACGATGTCGAGGAAGTTGGCGCTCGGCACGCCGGTGTAGGGCACCGACAGGCCGGCGACGGCGGAGACGCGGTCGGGACGGGTGAGCGCCGTGTTCCAGACGATGGGCGCGCCCCAGTCGTGGCCGATGAGGACGCCCGTGCCGTCGTCGGACAGGGCCTCGATGACGCCGGCGACGTCGGTGGTGATCTTCTCCAGCGAATAGTCGGCGACTTCCGTCGGCTTGTCGGAGCCGCCGTAGCCGCGCACGTCGATGGCGCAGGCGGTGAAGCCGGCGTCGGCGATGGGGCCGATCTGGTGGCGCCAGCTGTACCAGCTCTCCGGAAAGCCATGGACCATGACCACCAACGGGCCCGTCCCCTGGACGGCGGCGCGCAGGCGGATGCCGTTGGTCTCGATGATGCGGAAGTCAGGCATTGGGCGTTCCTCGTTTTCCGCAGTCGATCATGATTGTCCCGAGGTCAGCATAGGGGGGTCAGCCTAGCCCACCATCCGCTCGCGGCCTTCCCAGAAGGGAGCGCGGAGTTCGCGGCGCAGGACCTTGCCGGAGGGGTTGCGGGGCAGGAGGTCGATGACGTCGATGGACTTGGGACATTTGTAGCCGGCGATCAGGCCGCGGCAGTGGGCGATGAGGTCGTCGGCGGTGGCGGACTGGCCGGGCCTGAACACGACGATGCCCTTGACCGCCTCGCCCCAGCGCTCGTCCGGCACGCCGACGACGGCGGCGTCGGCGACCGCCGGGTGGCTGAACAGGGCGTTCTCGACCTCGGCCGGATAGACGTTCTCGCCGCCGCTGACGATCATGTCCTTCACCCGGTCGTAGATGTAGAGGTAGCCCTCCTCGTCGAAGTAGCCGGCGTCGCCGGAGCTGAACCAGCCCTCGGGGCAGATGGCGTCGCCGGTGGCGTCGGGGCGGTTCCAGTAGCCCTTCATGACGCCGCGGCTGCGGATCTGCACCTCGCCGACGTCGCGCGGGGCGCCGACCGAGCCGTCGGGCTTCTTCACCCGCACCTCGAAGCCAGGCCAAGGCTTGCCGCAGGACCGCAGCTTGTCGCGTTCGGGCGCATGGTCGGCGGCCGACAGGTGGGTGGCGCCGCCGATGGTCTCGGTCAGGCCATAGAGCTGGTGGAAGTCGCAGCCGAAAGTGGCCTGGGCCTTGCGCAGCACGGCCTCGGAGATCGGCGAGGCGCCGTAGAAGATGCGTTCAAGGCGGGAAAAGTCGGCCTCGTCGACGCCGGGGGTCTGCAGCAGCATGTTGATGATGGTCGGGGCGAGGAAGGCGTAGTTGACCCCCTGCTCGGGGATCAGTTTGACGATCTGGGCCGGATTGACCTCGCGCAGGATGATTTCGCGCACCCCCTGGAGCAGACCGAGCAGGCCGCAGTTGACGCCGGCCACGTGGAACAGCGGCATGAGGACGAGGTTGGTCTTGCCGGCGTCGTACTTCGCCCAGCCGGCGCTCAGCGCGGTGTCGAAAAGGGCGATGTAGTTGGCCTGGGTCAGCTGCACGCCCTTGGGCAGGCCGGTGGTGCCGCTGGTGTAGAGCTGGATGACGTCGTCATCGTCGCGGGCAACCAGTTTGGGATCGTCCGGGTAGTGGCCGCCGATCCAGTCGCGGAAGGCCGGCCAGCGGGGGTGGCCGGGTTCGAACTGGACGAGGCCCTTCACGCTGGGGATGTCGGAGATGATCATGTCGACGACCCCGGCCATGTCCTCACCGACAACGAGCAGTTTGACGCCCGCGTCCTTGAGGATGAAGGCGATCTCGGGCGGGGCGAGGCGCCAGTTGACGGGGGCCAGGCAGACGCGGGCCTTGATGGCCCCCAGCCAGAGGGCGAAGAAGTCGTCGTTGTTTTTCGAGAGGACCCCGACCCGGTCGCCGGGCTTGAGGCCCTGGGCGAGAAGGGCCTGGGCGCAGCGGTTGGAGGCCTCGTTCCAATGGGCGAAGGTGGTTTCGCGGCCCTCGAACCACAATGCAACGGCGTCGGGGCGGATCGCCGCCTGCTGGCGCGGGATGTCGGCGACGTTGGTCAGCATGGTTTCCTCGGGGCCTCTGGCGGGCGTTTGGGTCATCTTCATCCGGGGCGGCGGCGGCTGTCGAGAGATGTGCGGGGTTTGCGGGGGTGAGTTGAGGGATTTCAAGGGATTAGGGCCGGGGCGGTTTGAAGTTTGTTTGAAGTGGGTTTGAAGTCGGGGTGAGGTGAGCGTGAAGCGGCGTTGAAGTCGCGTTTCGGGGCCGTCAGGCGCTTATCGAAGCGGCGAGACCATTGTACCGCGGTCGGCCGAAGCGATCACAGTTCCTCCCCCTCTCGGGGGAGGGGGACCATCGCGTAGCGATGGTGGAGGGGGTCCCCACCGGCGTCTGCGGCCGCCAGGATGGTATCCACCGCCACCGACATGTCCTTGAGGACCAACTGAGCGGGAAGACGAAGCGTCCGGATGCCATAACGGGCGACATAGGCGTCGCGCTCGGCGTCGTACTCGGGCGCGCCTGCCTCATAGTGGAAGGCGCCATCTACCTCGACCGCGAGGCGGGCCTTGGCGCAGTAAAAGTCGAGGATGTAGGGGCCGAAGGCGTGCTGGCGGCGGAACTTCAGGCCTTCGAGGGCCCGGCCGCGCAGAACCTGCCAGAGAACCACCTCCGGGAGGGTCATCTGTCGGCGGAGCCTTCTGGCAAAGGCTCGGGTGCGATCCGGGGCCTGCATTCGCGGATCATTGTTCACTTTTTGTTCGATGGCAAGCAGGTGAGGTTGCGCCGCCGGTGGGGACCCCCTCCACCACGCGCGTGCCGCGCGCGGTCCCCTCCCCCGAAAGGGGGAGGAACTGTGCGCGGCGCATAGAAAAAGGGCCGCCCGGATTGCTCCGGACGGCCCCTGTTCGCTTCAGAACGTGAGCCCTACTCCGCCGCCACCGGCGCCGAGTAACCGAGCACGGCCTTGGTTTCGAGGAACTCGCCGAAGGCGTGGTCGCCCCACTCCCTGCCGTTGCCGCTCATCTTGTAGCCGCCGAAGGGGGCCATCATGTCGGGGGCGGCGCTGTTGATGTTGACCTGGCCGGCGCGGAGCTTCCTGGCCACGGCCTTGATCTTTTCCGGGTCGGTGCCGCTGATGTAGGCGGCGAGGCCGTACTCGGTGTCGTTGCCGACCCGGACCGCCTCGTCGACCGTGTCGTAGCCGAGGATGGAGACCACCGGGCCGAAGATCTCTTCCTTGGCGATGCTCATCTCGTTGGTGACGTTGGCGAAGACGGTAGGCTTCACATAGTAGCCCTTGTCCAGGCCGTCCGGCAGGCCGACGCCGCCCGAGACCAGGGTCGCGCCCTCGTCGATGCCCTTCTGGATCAGGGTCTGGATCTTCTTCCACTGAATCTCGGAGACCACCGGGCCCATCTTGGAGTTGCCGTTGGGGTCGCCGACGGTGTGGGCCTCGGCGGTCGCCTTGGCGATGGCGATGACCTCGTCCATCTTGCCCTGCGGCACCAGCATGCGGGTGGGCGCATTGCAGCTTTGCCCTGAGTTCATCATCACCGAGCCGACGCCGCCGGCGATGGCCTTGGCGAAATCGGCGTCTTCCAGGATGATGTTGGGCGACTTGCCGCCCAGTTCCTGGTGCACGCGCTTGACGGTCGGGGCGGCGTTCTTGGCCACCTCGATGCCGGCGCGGGTCGAGCCGGTGAAGCTGACCATGTCGACGCCCGGATGGCTGGAGATGGCGGCGCCGACGGTGGGCCCGTCGCCGTTGACCATGTTGAACACCCCGGCCGGGACGCCGGCGGCGTGCAGGATCTCGGTCCAGATGTAGCCGCTGAACGGGGCCACTTCCGAGGGCTTCAGCACCATGGTGCAGCCCGTCGCCAGGGCCGGGGCGACCTTGCAGGCGATCTGGTTGACCGGCCAGTTCCAGGGGGTGATGAAGCCGCAGACGCCGATCGGCTCTTTCACCAGGCGGGTGGTGCCGCGGTCTTCCTCGAACTTGTAGTCCTTGAGCACGGCGACGGCCGTCTGCAGGTGGCCGATGCCCATGGCCGCCTGGGCGCGTTGCGCCAGCCAGGACGGGGCGCCCATTTCCTCGGTGATGGCCTTGGCCATGTCCTCGTAGCGCTTCTGGTACTCGACGATGATGCGCTCGAGCAGCTCGACGCGCTCCTCGCGGGTGGTCTGGCTGTAGGTCTCGAAGGCGCGCTGGGCGGCCTTGACGGCGGCGTCGACGTCGGCTTCCGAGCCCATCGAGATATGGCCGGCGACCTCTTCGTTGGCCGGGTTGATGACATCGAGGGTCTTCGGCGAGACCGGATCCACCCATTTGCCGTCGATGTAGAATTTCAGATAGTCGCGCATGGCTCGCTCCCTGGACCTTTTTGAAAGGCGTACGGCCGCTTGATGGGCCGCGTTCAAACGATAGTTTAGTTATCGCGGTTCATGTGGGGAAGGGGCTGGATGCGAATCCTAGCCAAACGGTGGCCGAGACCCTACCTGACAGCCTCAGACGCTGGGGAAGCCGTTGCAACCGATCATCTCGATAACCGACCTGTCGAAGCGCTATGCGACAGGCCACGCGGCCCTGACCGGCGTGAACCTCGACATCAGGCCGGGCGAGATCTTCGCCCTGCTGGGGCCGAACGGGGCCGGCAAGACGACGCTGATCAGCATCATCTGCGGCATCGTCAATGCGACGGAAGGCACGGTGATCGCCGACGGTCACGATATCGGCAAGGACTACCGGTCGGCGCGGAGCAAGATCGGGCTGGTGCCGCAGGAGCTTTCCACCGACGCCTTCGAGGCGGTGATCGACACGGTGAAGTTCAGCCGCGGGCTGTTCGGCAAGGCGCCCAACCCGGCCTATATCGAGAAGATCCTGCGCGACCTCAGCCTCTGGGACAAACGCAACGACAAGATCATGACCCTCAGCGGCGGCATGAAGCGGCGGGTGATGATCGCCAAGGCCCTGAGCCACGAGCCGCGCATCCTGTTCCTCGACGAGCCGACGGCCGGGGTCGACGTCGAGCTGCGCCGAGACATGTGGGAGATGGTCCGCAAGCTGCGCGAGACCGGCGTCACCATCATCCTGACCACCCACTACATCGAGGAGGCCGAGGAGATGGCCGACCGGGTGGGGGTGATCAGCAAGGGCCGGCTGGTGCTGGTCGAGGACAAGACCACCCTGATGCGCAAGCTGGGCAAGAAGCAGCTGACCCTGCATCTGCAGGCGCCGTTGAAGGCCCTGCCGGCCGAGCTGGCCGGCGAGGCGCTGGAGCTCAGCGCCGACGGCCAGGACCTGGTCTACACCTTCGACGCCCAGGCCGAGGAGACCGGCATCGCCGCCCTGATCCGGCGCCTCAGCGGGCTCGGCATCGACTTCAAGGACCTCAAGACCCACCAGTCGAGCCTGGAGGAGATCTTCGTCTCCCTGGTCCACAGCAACGCGGGGAGCGGCCAATGAACATCCACGCCATCCGCGCCATCTACCTGTTCGAGATGCACCGGACCTTCCGGACGCTGATGCAGTCGATCGCCAGCCCGGTGCTGTCGACCAGCCTCTATTTCGTGGTCTTCGGCTCGGCCATCGGCGGGCGCATGGGCCAGATCGACGGGGTGCCCTACGGCGCCTACATCATCCCCGGCCTGTTGATGCTCAGCCTGCTGACCGAGAGCATCTCCAACGCCAGCTTCGGCATCTACATGCCCAAATGGAGCGGCACCATCTATGAGGTGCTGTCGGCCCCGATCAGCTGGTTCGAGGTGGTCTGCGGCTATGTCGGGGCGGCGGCGAGCAAGTCGATCCTGCTGGGGCTGATCATCCTGATCACGGCGCGGTTCTTTGTGCCCTACGAGATCCAGCACCCGGTCTTCATGTTCGGCTTCCTGGTGCTGACCGCCTTCACCTTCAGCCTGTTCGGCTTCGTCATCGGGGTCTGGGCCGACGGCTTCGAGAAGCTGCAGATCATCCCCATGCTGGTGGTGACGCCGCTGACCTTCCTGGGGGGCAGCTTCTATTCGATCAGCATGCTGCCGCCGATCTGGCAGAAGATCACCCTGTTCAACCCCGTGGTCTATCTGGTCAGCGGTTTCCGCTGGAGCTTCTACGGGGTGTCGGACGTCGGGGTCGGGGTCAGCCTCGCGGCGACGATGGGGTTCATGGCGCTCTGTCTGGTGGCCATCTGGTGGATCTTCAGGACGGGGTATCGGCTGCGCGCATGACCTGGGCCCAGCGGATCGCAAGGGTCCGGTTCTGGTGGACCGACAACGGGGCGGCGTTCGGCGTTCCGGTTGCCGTCGTCGTCATCGGCGCAGTGATCTGATCGCCTTCCTCCTGCGGCCAAGAGCGACGGGTCCCGACCAGGAGATGGTCGGCCGAGTGATCTCGGAGGTGCCGCCGGCGGTCCCGCAGTATTACAATCAGGCGACCGTCCTGGTGGAACTGTCCGACGGCATGCGCCTGCAGCTGGACGTGCCGCCCACCCAGACCTGCCCGCCCGGGGCTGCGGCGGTGGTCACCCGCACGCCGATCAAGGGCAGCCAGGTGCATTACCTCAAGTCCTGCACGACCGCCCCGCAGAAGAGCGATGACGGACCGCGCCAAGCCGGATAGGTTGCGGTCTTCTCCCAGCCCGCGAGCTTACCCCTGACCATTCCCCCGCCAGACCTGCGCCTGGAAGCCGTGCTGGAGTCGATCTCCGACGCCTTCTATGCGGTCAGCCCGGAGTGGACCTACTTCATCTTCAACGGCGCGGCCGAGCAGTACTTCGGCGTTTCCCGTGACGAGGTGCTGGGCAAGAACATGTGGGAGGTCTTCCCGCAGGGGATCGGCACGCCCTTCGAAACCGTCTGCAAGCGGGCCATGGAGGGCCGCAAGGGCGCGGCCTTCGAGAGCCCGTCACGCTGGCGGCCCGACCGCTGGGTCGAGATCCGCATCACCCCGATGATCGACGGCGGCATCGGGGTGTCGCTGCACGACATCACCGAGCGGCGGAAGGCCGAGCAGGCGCGGGAACTGCTGGCCCGCGAGGTCGACCACCGCAGCCGCAACGCCCTGGCCGTGGTCCAGGCCATCGTGCGGCTGACCGAGGGTCCCGACCTGGAGAGCTACAAGGAGGCGGTGTTCGGGCGGGTCAACGCCCTGGCCCGGGCCCAGGGAGCGCTGGCCGACCGGCGCTGGGAGGGCGCGCCGCTGCAGGAACTGGTCGACGAGGCGATGACGGCGCTGGCGACGCCGGACCGCTACAGCCTCGAGGGGCCGACCGTGCGGCTGAGCCCCGAGCAGACGCAGCCGGTCAGCATGCTGATCCATGAACTGGCGACCAACGCCAGCAAGTACGGCGGCCTGTCGACGCCACAGGGGCGGGTGGCCATCGCCTGGACCGTCGGCGAGACCGGGGCCATCGACCTGACCTGGCGCGAGAGCGGTGGGCCGGCGGTGACGGCGCCCGACAAGCCCGGCTTCGGCAGCCGGCTGATGACCCAGCTGTCGCGGCAGATGGCCGCTAGACTGTCTCAGGCGTGGGAGTCTTCGGGGCTGGTGGCAAATCTGGCGATCCCGGCCCCTCAGCCGAAAGGCTGACGGTTTCCATCCCTTCCGGAAACTGGGCCCGGTCGCGCGGCAGGCCCTGACCGGTGTCCGGCGGTTCGCCCATCGGCGGGCGGTCGTCGTCCAGCATATGGGCCTTCTTCCAGAGCCCGGCCCTGTAGTAGGCGCCCGACAGCGCCAGGGCGACGGCCGAGCCGAAGGCGAAGCTCCACCAGACCGCGTCCGGCCCCCAGATCGGCTCGAGGACGTAGGCGAAGGGGATGCGGACCAGGACGATGGACAGGGTCAGGATGATCAGCGGCGGCCAGACGTCGCCCGTGGCCCGCACGGTGGCGAACAGCACGATGGTCACGCCGAACGGAATGAAGGTCCAGACCACCACCTGGTTGATGTGGGCGGCGATGGCGACGGCGGCGCTGTCGGTCGGCAGGAACAGGCCCAGCACCAGCGGCGCGGCGACGTAGAGCACCGCCACCATGGCCCCGGTCAGGATGATGTTGAAGGCGATGCCGGCGCGGGTGACGCGGGCCACCCGGTCCCAGAGGCCGGCGCCGACATTCTGGGCGGCCATCGAGGAGACGGCGGCGCCGATGGAGAGGGCCGGCATCTGGACATAGGTCCACAGCTGGGCGGCGACGCCGTAGGCGGCGGCGGTGCGCGAGCCGAAGGAATTGACCAGGCTCATGACGATCAGGGCCGAGGCCGAGATGATGATCATCTGCAGGCCCATCGGCAGGCCCTTGCCGACCAGGGTGCGGATCAAGCCGGGATCGAGCCGCAGGTAGGCGAGGTCGGGGCCGACCAGGCGCAGGGGATGCTTGCGGGCATAGAGCAGGATGACCAGGGCGATGAGGCTGATCCCCTGGCTGATCAGGGTGGCCATGGCGGCGCCGGCGATGCCCATCTGCGGGAAGGGGCCGAGGCCGAGGATCAGCACCGGGTTGAACCCCATGTCGAGGCTGACGGCCAGGATGCTGAACAGGAAGGGCGTGCGGCTGTCCCCGGCCCCGCGCAGCAGGGTCATGACCAGGGTCGAGAAGTTCATCAGCGGCAGGGCCAGGAAGATAACCTGCAGGTAGGCGCCGGCCAGCGGCAGGACGTCGTGCGGCGTGCCCATGGCGGCGAGGATGGCGTCGGTCCCCAGCCAGCCGCCGACCGCGAACAGCACCGAGATGATGCTGAAGAAGGCGACGCTGGTCCCGACCGCCCGCTTGGCCATGACCATGTCGCGGCGGCCCATCGACTGGCCGACGACGATGGTCGCCGCCATGCCGACGCCGAACACCGTCCCGAGCAGCAGGAAGAGCACGAGGTTGGCGTTGGAGGTCGCGGCCAGCGCCGCCTCCCCCAGGAAGCGGCCGACCCAGACCGAGTTGATCGAGGCGTTCAGCGACTGCAGGACGCTGGTGCCCAGCACCGGCAGGGCGAAGGCGGCCAGGGTGCGGGCGATCGGGCCCTGGGTCAGGTCCCGCGTGCGGCCCTGGCCCGGGCCTTCAAAGGGCGGGGACTCATCCATGAGTCCCAGCCTAACGCATCATCGAAGGATTGGTATGCCCCCGACTTACCCGTTGGCGCTGGTCGCCTTGACCTTGATGGTCCTGGCCACGATCAGGGTCTCGGCGTTGAGGTGCTCGCCCGACTTCATGACCTCCAGGTGCACATGGTCGGTGATGCCCGGGTAGTGGGACTGCAGGCTGGCCACGGTGCCGATGGTCTCGCCCAGCCGCACGGCCTGGCCGACCGCGACGCCGGGGTCGACGTAGAAGGCGCGGGCGACATAGCCGATGGCCGGGTTGGTGATCTCGACGAACTTCAGCGAGGTGTCGCCTCCGTAGGCGTAGCCGATCTTGGTGACGAAGCCGCTGATCGGGGCGGCGACGGCCTGGTCGGCCTCGGCCCTGTAGTCGACGCCTTCGTGGTGGCGCGAGCCGCCGTCGCGGGAGGCGCCGAACTCGCCATAGCCGAAGGCGTCGTGGAGACGCGGGGCCTGGCCGGTCGGGTTGACGAAGTCGCCGGCCCCGTCGCCGTCGATGTCGAGGCCGTTCCAGACGATCTTGCTGACCATCGGGGCGGGCAGATTGGCTTTCGGGTTCACCGCCTTGATCAGGCGGGCCATCGGACTCTGGCCGGCGGCGCCCTGGGGGATCGGACCACCGGCCACGGCGAGGGCGGCGACCGGGGTGAACACGAGCACGAGCCCGACCGTCTGGGCCAGCGCCGAGCGCCAGCCCTTCCATGTTTTACGCTGCACTGTTTGACCAATTCTCTGGGGAGGGGAGGATGATGCAAGGCGGCTTATAACCTCAAAATGAGGCGCCCGCCGGGCCACATTGTTGCGACCTAACGCCGCTTTTCGAATGTTGTCAGAGGGTTAGTCGGGGGTCGAGGTTCTGTCCTCGAGGTCGCCGACATGCAGGATGGTCACCCCGGCGACACTGGCATGGGTGTCGAACAGGCGGGCGGAGGGATGGTGGCGCACGACCAGCTGGTCGGCGGCGGTCCAACCCAGATCGATGTCCGGCCCGCCCCAGGCGGCGGCCGGCGCCTTGCCGTGATCGTCGTCTGCGATCAGCACATTGCCGGCGCCATCGGCCTTCGCGCCGCGCCGGACGATCGACACCTGGCTGGAAAAGCCGGTCGTTGCACCGCAGCTGCGCTCGAACAGCACCGCGTCGTGGCGGCCATCGGGCGCGGTCATGCGGGCGACCTCGGCGTTGTCACAGAGCGGGGCCTGCGAACAGCCGGCCAGCAGCAGAGCGAGCGGAAGAAGCCCCCTCACCGCTGGTGGATCATGGCGAGGCCGGGCACCGGGCTGCAGGCCTTGAGCACGTAGTCGGCGCGGATCGAGCCGATGTAGAGGTCACGCAGGTCGTCGCCGCCCCAACTCACGTTGGTCGGGTGGTTGATCAGCACGCCCGAGGGGTCGTGGCAGACGGTCTCGACATGGCCGGACGGGCTGATGGCGACCACCTTGTTGGCGGCCGGCAGGCAGACCCAGAGGTTGCCCTCGGCGTCCATGCCGACGCCATCGGTGTAGCCGAGGTCGTCATGATGCTGGGCGGCGGCCGCGGCGGCGACGACGTCGTCGTTCGGGCCCATCAGCCGGCCGAGGATGGGGCCATAGCGGCGGCCGGGGCCCAGCTTGCCGCCGGGCTGGATGTCGAAGGCCATGACGTCGGCGCCGCTGGTCTGGGCGCAGTACAGGGTCTTGTCGTCGGCGCTGAGCGCCATGCCGTTGGGAAATTTCAGGCCCTCGGCGACGATGTCGCTACTGCCGTCCGGACGCAGCACGAAGATGAAGCCGTCGGTGCGGCCGTCGAGCGCCTGGGGCCAGGTCTCGGCATGGGTGGAGTTGGCGCACCAGATGTTGCCGGCCCGGTCCATGACCGGATAGTTGGCGCTGGTCAGCCGCTTGCCGCCGACCTCGGCCAGCAGGGTTTCGTGCAGGCCGGTGGCGGGGTCGAAGCGCTGGAGGGGGCCTTCGACGCCGTCGTAGATGCCGAAGTTGGCGATCAGGATGCGGCCCTGGGGATCCATGTTGATGCCGTTGGGGGCGCCGCCGGCCGGGCCGAGGCGGGTGAAGCTGCCGTCGGCATGGATCTCGGCCACCGCGCACTGGTGGTCGGAGGCGAAGACGCGCCCGTCCTTGCCGACCACCACATCCTCGGGCCGGTCGATGCCGACCGCGATCTTCGAAAAGGCCGAGGTTGCGATCCAGGACATGGCGGGTCTCCCTGATTTTCGATGAGTAAAGCGCGCCGAAGCGTCCGGCGGCAACTCTCCCCCCGCGAAGTGGGGGGAGGACAGGTTTCGAGCGTGAGCGAGAAACCAGGAGGCGGGCCCCGCCGGCGGTGGACCGCCAATCCCCTGACAGACTTGCCCCCCTCCTGCTCTGTCGCTTGGAGCTCCAGAGCGGTCCTCCCCCGCAGAGCGGGGGGAGAGCTTGTATTGCGGCTCCTCGCTCCTACCAGAGCGAAGCCAGATCCGCCCCCTGCAACGCCTCCTCGATCCGTCGGCGATGCCCAGGCCGCAGGCCTTCCGGCAGGGCGTCCGGGCTGAACCAGCCGACCTGGACGATCTCGCCCCGCGACGTCGCCGGGCAGGGTTCCCAGGCCGGGCAGAGGTAGGTGAGGACGTGGTCGCCCGGATGATGGGCGTGGTTGGAGTGGATCGACAGCAGTTTCGGCGGGCCGGTCAGGCGCACGCCGGCCTCCTCGACCAGTTCGCGGGCCAGGGCGGTCTCGGCGGTCTCGGCCTTTTCGACGCCGCCGCCGGGCAGGTGCCAGCCATCGACATAGGTGTGCTCGATGAGGAGGACGCGGCCCTCGCCGTCCAGGACGATGCCGCGCACTCCCAGGGTCAGGCCGCGCACCAGCTTGAACCAGGCGAAGACGAAGGGGCGGGCGAAGGGTTCGACGGCGCGGCGCCAGAGCATGGAGCCAGCTTGGGCCAGGGCGACGCTGCGTGCAATCGCTTGCCCCGCGGTGTTGGCGGCGCTAGACCGCCGCAACGGATTTTCGGAGCCAAAGTCATGCTCGCCATCGGCGTCATCCTCCTCTTCATCGTCGCCCTCGCCGGCCTGAACCTCTACGAGTTCGGCCGTCTCGACTAAGCGCCCGGCCGTGCGGGGCGTCGCCCTCGTCACCGGCGCCGCGCGGCGCATCGGGCGGTCGCTCGCCCTGGCGGCGGCGAGCGCCGGCTACGACCTGGCCATCCACCACCGAAGCCATCCCGAGGACGCCGACAGCCTGGCCGAGGAAGCCGCTGTCCTCGGCGCCAACAGCCTGACCCTGACCGGCGATCTGACCGCCCCCGATATGCCGGCGGCCCTGCTCGACGCCGCCACCCGGCTGGGGCCCGTGACCCTGCTGGTCAACAACGCCTCGCTGTTCGAGGACGACAGTTTCGGCAGTCTCGACGCCGACAGCCTGCAGGCCCATCTGGCCGTCAACCTGACCGCGCCGGTGCTGCTGAGCCAGGCTTTCGCCAAGCGGCTGCCGGCCGGGATGAGCGGCCTGATCGTCAATGTCCTCGACCAGCGGGTGCTGCGGCCCAATCCGCAGTTCTTCAGCTATGCCCTGAGCAAGGCCGCCCTCTGGCGGGCGACGCAGACCATGGCGCAGGCGCTCAGCCCCCACATCCGGGTCAACGGCATCGGGCCGGGCCCGACCCTGCCTTCGGTGCACCAGGTCCCCGGCGAGTTCGAGGCCGAGGCGGCGGGCACGCTGCTGGGCCGCGCCATCGATCCGGAAGAGATCGCCGCCGCCCTGCGCTATCTGATTGACGCACCGTCAGTGACCGGCCAGATGATCGCCGTGGACGCGGGCCAGCATCTCGGCTGGCGCACGCCCGACATCGTCTCCTGACGGGCTGCGCCCGTCAGAGTCTTTACTGGTCGCTCTTCCTGATCGCCAAAGTGGTTCCCACTTTGTCGGGAAACGCTTCGCTAGAGGGGCCTTCATGGCCGTAATGCCCGCCACCCAGTCCCAAACCGATCCGACCCTCCTCCTGACCAGCAAGGTCGTGGTCAGCAAGATCTTCGTCCACGGCATCCGCATCGACGCCGAGGTCGGGGTCTATCCGCACGAGCGGGGCCGCACCCAGCCGCTGCTGGTCGATGTCGAGCTCGATGTCGCCTGGGCCGGGGCCGACCGGCTGGCCGACACCGTCAACTACGAGACCATCGTCGCCGCCGCCCGCGCCGTGGCCGACGAGGGCCATATCGAGCTGGTCGAACTCTACGCCGAGCATCTGGCCGGCCGCTGCCTGGCCGACCCGCGCGTCACCCGCGTCCGCGTCCGCGTCGACAAGCCCGAAGCCCTGGCCCCCCACGCCGCAGGAGCCGGCGTCGAGATCACCGTGGTGCGCGGCTGATCGCCCATACGGCCAGGCTTGGGCCCATGCAGCCGCTGACCCAGTGGCGGCTGGAAGACGGCGTCCTCATCGAACAGCGCGGCAAGCGCGAGCGGCGCGTGGCCCTGAACACCGTGCGGCGACTGCATCTGACGCCGGCGCGGGGCCGGCTGGCGGCGGGGGCCATCCTCGGCCTGCCGCGCGGCCAGCTGGGGGTGTTTTCCGGCCAGGCCCTGACCCTGAAACCCACCCGCGCCCCGGACACCTTCGCCCCCTTCGTGGCGGCGCTGGCGAAAGCGGTGGCGGAGGCCAATCCGACCGCGCGGTTCACGGTGCCGGCCGTCGCGACGCAGGGCACGGTGATCGGAGCGGCCTTGCTGCTCGGCGGCGGGGCGCTGGCGGTCGGCGGTTTCGCGGCCCTGGCCGGACAGCTCGACATCGGCCTGGCCCTGGCCTCGCGCATGGCCTTCGTCGCTATCCTGGCCCTGGCGGTGTTGCCCTGGCTGGACCGCCAGGCGGGGCGGTTCGATCCGCACGCGATCCCCCAAGGCTTTCTTTAGGCGAGGCCTGCTCGGGTGACGCCATATTAATTTGCGGAACGGGGCCGGGGTCCCAACATTAGGGATATGCGCCGCTTCCGGCGCCCACGGAGCACGAAACCCCACGATGACCGACACTGTCAGCGTCGCCCGACCGCACGAGGACCGCGTCATCCCCCTGGTGATCTACGGCCTCTACTTCATCGGCCCGCTCACCGGCTTTCTGACCACCCTGATCGGCCTGATCATCGCCTACGCCCAGCGCGGCGGGGCCGGGGCGCGGATGGAAAGCCACTACACCATGCTGATCCGCACCTTCTGGCTGGCCATCGGCTGGACCCTGGTCGCGGTGGCCCTGGTGATCGTCGGCGGCCTGCTGACGCCGGTCCTGGTCGGTATCCCGGCCCTGGTGCTGGGTCTGGCCATTTTCGGGGTCTTCGGACCGGTGCTGCTGGTCTGGAAATACATCCGGCTGGTGCTGGGCGCGAGCTACCTGGCGCGGGACGAAGCCTATCCCAGACCCATGAGCTGGCTGTTTTAGAGGCAGTTCGACCGCCCGGCGCCCGCCGGGCGGTCGCGGTCGGCGGCGAACTTCCCCCCTCAGTTGTGGGGTTTTGACCTCGGCTTGAATGCAGACGCCATTTGCCCCCCTATACGGGGACGGGGAGTGTCGATCATGGCCGCAAGGCTCATCGGACTGGTGCTGGGGCTGCTGATCGCCGCCGCCGGCTGGATGGTGGTGCGGCCGCTGGTCGGCAACATCGGACCGGCCGTGCCGGGGCTCGACCTGGCCGACTTCGAATCCTTGCGGCCGCTGATCGGCTGGGGCGCGCTGGGCCTCGGCGGGCTGGCGGTGCTGGTCAACCTCTGGCCGGGCGGACGCAAGCGCCGCCGGCCGCTGCCGTCCGGCATGGACCAGCCGATCACCTTCACCGCCGATCCCCCGGCCGGCGTTGCGGTGCGCCACAACGCGCCGGACCTCAAGCTGAACCTCGCGCCGATGGCGCCGGGCCCCTCGCCCTTCCCGATCACCGCCGCCTCGCCGACGCCGATGGCCGAGCCGGTGCGGGCCAGGCCCGTCGATGTCGTCGTCTCCGCCGAGCTGGCGCGCCGCGCCCTGCCGCCAGTGGCCCCCGGTCCCGATCCGTCGGGCCCGCCGCAGGAAACCTTCGGCCAGCTGCGCGCCGCCCTGAAGAGCAGGGTGCGCGAGGAGAAGTGGGGCGAGGCCGGCGAGATGCTCAAGCGCCTGCCGGCCCTGGCCCTGACCCACAACGACCGCATGGTCGGCGCCCAGGACCTCGGCGACTTCGCCCGCAGCCAGGGGCGGATCGACGACGCCGCCGACGCCTATGGCCACGCCCTGTCCTACGCCCGGCTGCTGCACGAGATCGAGCCGGCCGACCCGGTCGCCGCTTCCGACCTGGCCGGGGCCCTGATCAATGTCGGCGACATGGCCACCGACGAGGGCCGTCTCGACGCGGCGCTCGGCGCCTATGAGGACGCCGTCGCCCTGCGCCGCAAGCTGATCGCCAACCACGGCGCCCGCCGTCTCGACCGCCGGGCCCTGAGCATCGCCCTCGAACGCCTGGCCGACGCCCGCGAGGACCGCGGCCACCGGGTGCGGGCGCTCGACCTCTATCGCGAGAGCGTCGAACTGGCCGGCGCCCTGGCCGCCGAGGACCCGCAGCGCTACGGGGCCGAACTGCAGGGCACCCGCACGCGGCTGGCCGAGCTGGAAGCGCGGCTGAGCGTCTAGCCGCGCATGAAAAAGGGCAGCCCGGCCGAAGTCGGCGCTGCCCTCATCCGTCGGCTTCGCCGACACCTTCTCCCGGCGAGCGGGAGAAGGGCCGGTGAAGGCTTCAGGCCATCGCCGGGACCTGGCCGCGCACGAGCTTGGCGTAGTCGTCCATGAGGGTCAGGGAGATGGTCCCCGGGGTGAACCTGGTCTCGCCCACCGAGGCCACCGGCGTCACCTCGGCGGCGGTGCCGGTGATGAACAGCTCGCTGAACGTGCCCAGCTCCTCGAACGGGATGTGCCGCTCGACGATCTGGTAGCCGCGCTCGCGCGCCAGCTTGATCACCGTCTGGCGGGTGATGCCGTTCAGGAAGGCGTCGGGGGTCGGGGTGTGGATCACCCCGTCCCGCACCAGAAAGACGTTGGCGCCGGTCGCCTCGGCGATATAGCCCCGGTAGTCCTGCATCAGCGCGTCCGCATAGCCGTCGCGTTCGGCGGCATGCTTGGAGATGGTGCAGATCATGTAGAGGCCGGCCGCCTTGGCGTCGGTCGGGGCGGTCTTGGGGTCCGGACGGCGGTAGAGGGCGTGCGCCAGGCGGATGCCCTTCTTCTTCTCTTCCGGATCGAAGTAGCTGGGCCAGTCCCACACGGCGATGGCCACGTGGATCCTGGTCTGCTGGGCCGAGACGCCGATCATCTCGGCGCCGCGCCAGGCGATGGGCCGGATGTAGCAGTCGGTCAGGCCGTTCTTCGCGCAGGTCTGCTTGCAGGCCTCGTCGATCTCGGCCACCGTGAAGGGGATTTTGAAATCAAGGATCTCGGCCGACTTGAACAGCCGCTCGGTATGGGCCGTCAGCTCGAAAATCTGCCCGTTGTACATCCGCTCGCCCTCGAACACCGAGGAGGCGTAGTGCAGCCCATGGGTCAATACGTGCACCTTCGCGTCGCGCCAGGGCACGAATTGCCCGTCCAGCCAAATCCAGCCGTCACGATCGTCGAAGGGAACCAGGGACATCGGGTCTATTTCTCCTTTACAGAACCAGCTTATCTCAGACCCTGCCCAGAGGTCCAAGCCAAAGCGGTATGCTGCATAGCATGAATACGTTTGCCGATCCCCGCCTGATCCTCAGCGAATCGGAGCTGGACCTTGGTCTGGAGCTGGTTCTGCTCGCCGAAACGGCGATCTGGAACGCCGTCGACGCGGCGATGGAAGCCGAGCCGAAGGGTCTTGGCCGCAGCCACTGGCGCGCCGCCTTCCTCATTCGAAGGAGACCCGGTGTCGGGGTGAAGGAGATCGCCCGGCTGACCGCCCTGACCAAACAGGCCGCCAGCCGCACGTTGTCGGACCTCGAAGCCCATGGGCTGGCCGAAAAAATCCCGGGAGAGCTGGACGGGCGGCGCCGTCCGGCCCGGCTGACGGCGGCGGGCCTGGCGTTCGAATCCCGGGTATCGGAGAACCTGCGCGGCCTGATCGCCATGGCCTATCGCGACGGGGGCCTTGACGGAGTGGCGGCGGGGCGGCGCATTCTCGCCTCCCTGGCGGGTCCCCGCCTCACGGCGCGCCGTGAAGAACCTTGAGGGGGGAGGAACCATGAGCGACAGACACCTCCTGGTCGTCGACGACGATGACCGCATCCGTGACCTGCTCCGCCAGTTCCTGACCCGGGCCGGCTTCCGCGTCACCGTGGCGGCCGAGGCCGGGGCGGCCGGGCGGCTGCTCGACACCCTCGACTTCGACCTGGTCATCCTCGACGTCATGATGCCGGGCGAGGACGGCATGAGTTTCGCCAAGCGGATCAGGAGCACCCCGGGGCCGGCCGCCAAGGCGCCGATCCTGATGCTGACCGCCCGCTCCGAGACCGCCGACCGCATCGAGGGGCTGACGGCCGGGGTCGACGACTACCTCGCCAAGCCGTTCGAGCCGCAGGAGCTGCTGCTGCGCATCGAGGCCATCTTGCGCCGCGCCGGGCCGCGGCCGAGCGACGACCAGCCGGTGTCGCTGGGCCGCTGCCAGTTCGATCCGGTGCGCGGCGAGCTGACCCGCGACGGAACCCTGGTGCGGTTGACCGAGGCCGAGATCGACCTCCTCCGCACCCTGGCCAAGGCGCCCCACGCGCCGATCGACCGCTACACCCTGGCCCGCGACGACGCCGACGCGGCCGGCCGGGCCGTGGACGTGCAGGTCACCCGCCTGCGCCGCAAGATCGAGGACGACCCCAAGACCCCGCGCTACCTGCAGACGGTGCGGGGGGTTGGGTATTTGTTGGCGCCGGATTGATGGGGAAGGCGTCCATCGATGAAAGGTGACCAAGACAAAGCCCTCCCCCTCGAGGGGGGAGGGTTGGGAAGGGGTGTTCGCGCCGCCTTCGACGGGCAGGCACAATTGGGCGCCGGGGCCCAAACGCGCTCTTCCGGACGCCAGGTGGACGCACCCCCAACCCCGACCCTTCCCCCCTCGAGGGGGAAGGGAGAAAAGGGAGGTGTCGCCTCCCCGTCTGAAACCCCAAAACGGGAAGGCGTGAGAGGCAACGGAATCTACGAGCGCGTCAGCTACACCACACGCGCCGCCGGCCAGGCCAAACGCCTGCGCCGCGATATGAACGTCAGTGAACGCCGCCTCTGGGAGGCGCTCCGTGCTCTCAAGCTGAATATCCGCCGCCAAGCCCCCATCGGTCGCTACATCCCCGACTTTGTCCACCTCGCGACCCGCCTCGTCATCGAGGTCGACGGCGCATGGCACGGCCTCCCCGAAGCCGAGCTACGCGACCATGAACGCGACACCTGGCTGCGCTCGCAAGGATTCGAGATCGTCCGCATCCGTGACCGCGACGCCTACGAACAGCCAGAGGAAACCGCCGAGCGCATCGCCACCCTCATTGCGGGCCGCCGCCGATGAAGGTCCGCGCCCTTCGCATCTTCATTCCGCGCGCCATCAAGCGATGGCTGCCGCAGAGCCTGTTCGCGCGCACCCTGCTGATCATCGTGCTGCCGGTGGCGATCATGCAGGGGCTGATCACCTGGATCTTCTTCGACCTGCACTGGCAGGCGGTGAGTTCGGGCCTGACCGACAGCCTGGCCGGCGACGTGGTCTGGATCGTCGACAGCTACGAGCGCAACCCGGCCGCCCTGCCCCAGCTGTCCGAACAGGCCGAGCGGACCCTGTCGCTGTCAGTGGCCTACAGGGCCGGCGACAAGCTGCCGGTCGGCCGCAAGCAGGCCTATTTCGCGCCCGAGGACCGGGCCCTGGAAGCGGCCCTCGAACGCAAGCTCGACCGGCCCTTCTGGTTCAACAACCGCAGCTACAACAGCTGGGTCGGCATCGAGGCGCCGGTGCAGGGCGGGGTCCTGCGCATCTATGCGCCGCGCGAGCGGGCGTTCGCGCCCTCGGGGCTGATCTTCATCCTGTGGATGGCCAGCGCCACCCTGCTGCTGACCGCCATCGCCATCCTGTTCATCCGCAACCAGGTGCGGGCCATCGAGCGGCTGGCCGAAGCGGCCGAGGCCTTCGGCAAAGGGGTCGAGGGGCCCGAACCGTTCAAGCCCTACGGCGCGCGCGAGGTCAGGCAGGCGGCGCAGGCCTTCCTGTCGATGAAGGCGCGCATCCAGCGGCATCTGGAGCAGCGGACCGTGCTGCTGGCTTCGGTCAGCCACGACCTGCGGACGCCGTTGACGCGGCTGAAACTGGAGTTGGCCCTGGCCGAGCCTTCGGCCTCGGGCGAGGCGATGAAGCGCGACCTCTCCGAGATGGAGCATATGATCGACGAGTACTTGGACTTCGCCCGCGGCGAGGGGGCCGAGGCGGTCGAGGCCACCGATCTGGCGACGCTGCTAGCGCAGTATTGCGAGGATGCGCGGCGGACGGGGGCGAGCGTGGCGCTGGAGGTTCCCGCCCGACTGTCGGCGCCGGTGCGGCCCAACGCGCTGAAGCGGGCGCTGGACAACCTGGTGTCCAACGCGGTGAGCCACGGCAAGACGGTGCAGGTCACGGCCGGGCCGACGGCGTCGGGCGGGGTGGAGATCATCGTCGAGGACGACGGGCCGGGCATCCCCGAGGACCGCTACGAGGAGGCCTTCAAGCCGTTCAGCCGACTGGACGAGAGTCGCAATCAGAACCGCAAGGGCGTCGGGCTGGGCCTGGCCATCGCCCGCGACGTAGCGCGCAGCCACGGCGGGGACGTGACCCTGGCGAAGTCCGCGCTCGGCGGCCTGAAAGCGACGATCCGGCTGCCGGGATAAGTTCCTCCCCCTCTTGGGGGAGGGGGACCGCGCGCGCAGCGCGTGGTGGAGGGGGTCCCCACCGGCCGTTCAGCCGCGAACAGGTTTACCCGCCAACGCGAACTGTGACCCCCTCCGTCAGCGGCTTCGCCGCTGCCACCTCCCCCGAGAAGGGGAGGAACCTGTTACTCCGGCCACAGCTCCGTGACGCCGCCCTTGCGGTTGAGCATGTGCGTGGCCCGCTTGATCACGGTCAGCAGGCGGTCGATGCGGGCTTCCTCGTCGTACGACAGGTCCGCCCGCGCCAGGCCCTCGAGCATGAACCTCGCCAGGTCCCGGCTGGCCTGGAACCTCGGGCCCGCCCCGGCGTGGAGCATCTTCAGGAAGTGGTCGCCGATCTGGGCGCGGTCGAATTCGGCGCGGGCCGGGGCGATCAGCGCGGCGACCACGGTGTCGGTCCGCGCCGCCGTCTCCAGCTCCATGAAGGCGGTGAAGGCCGGGTGGCGCAGCAGGTCCCAGTAGCTGTCGATGGCGTGTTCGGTGACGTCGGCGCCGGGCGGCAGGTCCTCGGCGGCGCGGCGGAACAGGTCGGCGCGCTCGAGCTGCAGATAGCCGATGACCCCCTCGAGCAAATCCTCGCGGGTCGGGAAGTGGTAGAGCATGGCCCCGCGGGTGATGCCCGCCGCCTCGGCCACGGCGGCGTTGGTCGCCGCGGCATAGCCGCTCGACGCGATCACCTTCACCGCTTCGTCGAGGATCCGGGCTCGCGTCCGCCGCGACTTGGGCGTGTCCCGATCCTTACGCTGTACTTCCATCATCCCGATCTAGGTAACCGTTGATCATCTCGCAATGCACAAATTCCGATGTGCAACCGCTTTCGTTGCGGTGCGCCGACCCTGACGAGGAATTCAGCGTTCCTGCCCGCGCCGTGGGCGGCTCGCCTTCCGGCCGGATTGGCCCTATAGACTCGCCCCGATGATGCTCCTGCCGCCGAGCCGCGCCCAGTCCGAGGTCCTTTCCGCCTGATGCGTATATTGTTGGCCACCGACGCCTGGGAGCCCCAGGTCAATGGCGTCGTCCGCACGCTTACCCGGGTCATCGCCGAGCTTCGCGCCATGGGCCACGAGGTCGAGGTCATCAGCCCCGACCAGTTCAAGACCATCCCCCTGCCGACCTACAGCGAGATCCGCCTGGCCATCGGGGCCGACGAGGCGGTGCGCGAGCGGTTCAAGGCCTTCGAGCCGGAGGCCATCCACATCGCCACCGAGGGCACCCTGGGCCTGGCCGCCCGCCGCGTCTGCCTGGAGTGGAAGCTGCCGTTCACGACCAGCTACCACACCCGTTTCCCCGAATACGTCAGCGCCCGCCTGCCGCTGCCGCTGGCCGCCGGCTACGCCTACATGAAGTGGTTCCACAAGCCGTCGGGACGGCTGATGGTCGCCACCCCGACCATGCGCGACGAGCTGGAGGCCCACGGCTTCCGCAACATCTCGCCCTGGTCGCGCGGCGTCGACACCGACACCTTCAACCCCTCGCGTCGCGAGCCGGACATCTTCAAGGACCTGCCGCGGCCGATCTTCCTCAATGTCGGCCGGGTGGCCGTCGAGAAGAACATCGAGGCCTTCGTCAAGCTGGACCTGCCGGGCTCCAAGGTGGTGGTCGGCGACGGGCCGCAGCGCGAGGAGCTGTCGCACCGGTATCCGGAAGTGGTGTTCGCCGGCGCCAAATTCGGCGACGAACTGGCCGCCTATTTCGCCTGCGCCGACGTCTTCGTCTTCCCCTCGCTGACCGACACCTTCGGGCTGGTGATCCTGGAAGCCATGGCGGCCGGCACGCCGGTGGCGGCCTTCAGCGCCCCCGGCCCCATCGACATCATCCCGGGCAGCAATGCCGGGGCCCTGGCCGCCGGCAAGGTGGAGGGCCTCAAGCAAGCCTGCCTTGAGTGCCTGGACCTCGACCGCAAGGTGGTGCGCGCCTTCGCCGAGAAGTTCAGCTGGCGGTCCTGCGCCGAGGAATTCCTCAAAAACCTGCAGCCCTACCCGGAACCGGAAAAGACCCGCTTCTGGCGGCGGTTGCGGCGGCTGGCGCGCCTCAGGCGCAAGGAAAAGCCGGCGGCCTGAATTCAGCCGTGACCTGCGTCACAGCCTGAAGTTGACAACCCCCGCATGTGGACGAACAGTGTTCGCACACCGCCAGGGGGCCCAGCCATGTTCAACTCCGACGTTCTCGAGGTCGGCGTCGGCCTCGTCCTCTTCTTCCTGCTGGCCAGCCTGATCGCCAGCGCCGTGCGCGAGATGATCGAAACGGCGCTGAAGACCCGGGCCATGGAGCTGGAGCGAGGCATCCGAGAACTGCTCGACGACCCCCGCGGCCATGCCATGGCCAAGTCCTTCTTCGAGCACGCCCACATCTATTCGCTGTTCGCCGGGGTCTACGATCCCGAACAGTTGAAGCCAAGGGGCCAGGGCTTCGAGATGCCCCGGGCGGCCCGTCGGCGGCTGCCCACCTACATTCCGGCCGGCCAGTTCGCGACCACCCTGATCGACCTGGTCGGGCGCGGCAGCGGATCCTGGCCCTATCCGGTGAATTCGGCGGCCATCACCCTGGAAACCCTGCGCCAGCGGGCGGCCGGGCTGCACAGCCCACGCCTGCAAAGGGCGGTGCTGTCGGCCATCGACCACGCCCGCGATCTGACCGAGGTCAGGAAGAACCTCGAGGAGTGGTTCAACGGCACGATGGATCGCGTCTCGGGCTGGTACAAGCGGCGCACCCAGTACTGGCTGCTGGCCATCGGGGTGGTGGCGGCGATCGTCTTCAACCTCGACGCCCTGACCGTCGCCGACCGGCTGATCAACGACCACAGCCTGCGGGCCGCCGCCGTCGCCCATGCGGAAAAGATCACCGGCGACGGCAAGCCGATGCCCCAGGCGGACCTCGCCAAGCTGCGCGGCGAGCTGAGCGGCATGGGCTATCCGATCGGCTGGCGGTACGTGCCCTGGAAGAGCGACGGAAAGCCGGCGCCGAAGGTGCTGGGCTACGAGATCCAGCTGCCGCTGCCGGCCCCCCAGACCTGCCTGCGGTTCGACGAGAACGGCTGCGCCCATACCAAGGCTGTCGGGTTGGGCGAGGTGCTGGGGATGATCACCGGCTGGCTGATCACGGCCGCCGCCATCTCCTTCGGGGCGCCCTTCTGGTTCGATGTGCTGAACAAGATCATGGTCATCCGCTCGACCGTGAAGCCGCGCGAGAAGAGCCGGGACGAGGGCTCGGAGGACCGCCAGCCCAAATCGTCGTCGCCGCCCCCCGACGGCGGGGCGGAATCCCTGCTTGAGGCTTTCGGCGCGAGCAGGGTCGCGGCGCCGGTCCGGCCGGCGCCGCCCGAGGTCGTCAAACCCCTGCCCGTGGCTTTCGAGCCGGAGGCATGGCGGCCTGGCTTCAGCAACAAGGGAGAAGTCCTGTGACCGACGTCTCCGTCGCCAACCGCGACCTGTCGCTGCTCGCCCCGAAGTTCCGCGAGGCGGTCACCGCCGCCCTCGCCGACTGCGCCGGCAAGGGTCTGACCGCCAAGGTCAACGAAGGCTTCCGCAGCAATGCGCGGCAGGCCTGGCTCTACGCCCAGGGGCGCACCCGGCCGGGCAAGAAGGTGACCAATGCGCCGACCGCGCTGACCAGCTGGCACGGCTATGGCCTGGCGGTGGACATCATCCACCAGACCAAGGGCTACGAGCCGTTCGGCCCGAACGGGGCGGCCAACGAAAAGTGGTTCGCCGACGTCGCCGCGGTGTTCAAGCAGCACAGCTGCAACTGGGGCGGCGACTGGACCAACCCCGACACCCCGCACATGCAGTGGGGCAAATGCCGGCCGAGCCCCTCCGACAAGGCCCGCGAACTGATCGCCGCCGGCGGCGTCGAGGCGGTCTGGAAGGCGGTGAGCGCGGTCTAGCTTTTTCGTTGGCCCGCGTTTGATCCGAAAACCGGTTCCCACTTTTCGGAACGCGCCTAGCTCCGCTCGTCGAGCTCGCCGAGGATCATGATCTTCTGCCAGACCTTGCGGCCAAGGTCGGTGCAGAGGTTCTCCACGTCGCTGGCGGCTGCGATAATCAGATGATCGCTGCTCTCGCCGGCCATCACCGCCGCCAGCTTGCCGGTCAGGGCCAGCATCTCGGCGCAGTATTCGAGGTAGCGGGCCAGTTCGAAGCGGGTCATGGCCCGGTCGGGCGACGACGGCGTGCGCGGCCCGGGGTTGAGGATGACCGTCGGGTCCTTGGTCAGCTGGTGCATGTCGACGACGTGGGCGAAGGCCCTCAAGCGATGCAGCCAGGCCTGGACGCGGGATCGGCGCAGCCGCTCCTCGAGGGTCAGCAGGAACCAGCAGCCGGCCCCGACCAGCAGCATCAGGTTGACCGCCGACTCCATCACCGGCGTCAGCACCACCAGGTCGCCGGCCCCGGTCACACGGCTCCAGTCGACGAGGAACAGCCCGCCCCAGACCAGGCCCGCGATACCACCGGCCACGACCAGCAAAGCCAGGGTGCGCAGGCCGTAGTAGGGCCGGGTCAGGGCGTGGGCTTCCTTGCCGGCGGTGCGGGCGTTGCTGGCCAGTTCGTCGGCGACGCCGGCCAGGCCGGAGGCCGGGAAGCGCTCGTCGACCCGGTCGGCCAGCTTGACCGCCGTCTCGGCGACCATGCCGCCGTCAAGCCGGCGGTAGGTCCGTGCTGCGCCCCTGGCCATCCTCGCCCCCCTTGCGCTGAGCCGCGATCCTGGCCCGCCGCCGCTTCATTCCCCACCAGACCAGCCCGCCCACCAGGGCGAACGGTGATAGATAGGAGCCCAGCGTGATGCCTAACGCCAGCAGAATCAGCAGGTTGTCACCGACCTGTTTCAGGGCTGTGACGGGCGGCGAGTCGGGCTTCATCGTCGGCGGCGGCTTCGCGCCGGAGACGCTGTACTCGATGGTCAGCTTCTGCATGGCCGTGCGGCCCCGCATCACCTCCAGGCTGGAGCGCATGGCGTCGACCCCGGCCCGGACCCGGGCGATCTCCTGCTCCAGACTGACCGCCTGTTCCAGGTCGCCGGTGCGTTCGGCCAGGATGCGCTCCATGCGGGCCTGCAGGATCAGCTGGCTGCGGATGGCGGCCTCGGTGTCGACCATGTTGCGGGTCAGATCCTCGGTGCGGGTGGTGACCGACAGCACCTTGCCGCCGGCCGCCCCGGCGTCGGATTCCAGCCGGGCCCGGAACTGGCGCAGCCAGTCGGCGGTGGCGCGCATTTCGAGCAGGCCACGCGCCTCCCTGGCCCCGACCGCATAGCTCTCGGCGGCGATCACCTGGCAGACGGCCGGACCGGCGTCCTCGCAGGCGCGCTGGTGGGCGGTCAGCTGGCCGCGCGCCTTGTCGGCGGGCAGCTCCAGGACATAGCCGTACTCATAGGCCAGGCTTGGGGCGATGACCGGCATGGCGCCGACGCCGGGGACCGGTTTCGAGAGGTAGGTGTCGGCGGGGACGCCCCGCCGCTCGCCCGGCGCAGGCGGCGCCATGGCCAGCGCCTGCGGGGCCTCGATGGCGGCGACGGCGTCGCGGGACGGCCGGGGCCGGCCCACGGTCCGCGGATAGGGGGCCTGCTGTTCGACCTGCAGGCTGTCCTGCGACGCCCGTTCCTTCGGACCGCAGGCGGCCAGCAGGGCGAGGGCGGAGACGGAGACTAGGACGGAGGCGGCGACTCTCGGCATGGGTGGTTCTCCCTCGGAGGCGGAAGACCTCCGTGGGAGCAAGGGAACGCCGAAGAATTACGTCTGTAAAGATTTATATTTGTAGTTTTGGTTAACCGGCCTCAGGTTTCTTCCTCGTCCTCGTAGCCGACCAGGGCCAGGGCCCGGGCCGGCTGGCCATGCAGTTCGCACCAGCGCAGCAGGCCCTCCTCGCGGCCGTGGGTGATCCACACCTCGCCGGGGGACAGCTCGGCCAGGGTGGCGGTCAGTTCGTCCCAGTCGGCGTGGTCGCTGATGACCAGCGGCAGCTCGACGGCCCGTTGACGCGCTCTGGCGCGAACACTCATCCAGCCCGAGCAGAAGGCGCTGACCGGGTCGGCGAACCGGCGGCTCCAGCGGTCGGCCAGGGCCGAGGGCGGGCAGACGACGATCTCGCCGGCGAAGTCGCGGCCCTTCTCCTCGGTGGCCGGGGCCAGGGGACCGAGATCGACGCCGTGGCTTTCGTAGAGGCGGTTGAGCTGTTCGAGGGCGCCGTGGACGTAGATGGTCCGCTCCCAGCCGGCCTCGCGCAACAGCCTGATGACCCGCTGGGCTTTGCCGAGGGCATAGGCGCCGAGCATGTGCGTCCGCTCGGGGAACTGGGCCAGGCTGGCGATCACCTTGCCGATCTCGCCGGCGTCGTCGGGGTGGCGGAAGACCGGCAGGCCGAAGGTGGCCTCGCTGATGAAGACGTCGCAGGGGACGGGCTCGAAGGCCTCGCAGGTCGGGTCGCGGCGGCGCTTGTAGTCGCCGCTGACCACCATGGTCAGGCCCTTCCAGCGGACCACCGCCTGGGCCGAGCCCAGCACGTGGCCGGCCGGGGCGAACGACACCTCGACCCCGTCGCGGGTCGCGCCCTGGCCGTAGTCGAGCGGCTCCTGGCTCTCGGCGAATCCCTCGCCGTAGCGCGCGGCCATGATCGCCAGGGTCG
>JAQGIK010000029.1 GCA_028291265.1 Caulobacter sp.
TAGAGCTTGGTCAGTTCCCGGCCGACGGCGGCCTCGCGGGGGCCGAACACCTGGGCCATGTCGGCCAGGCAGGCGGCGACCCGGCTGCCGCCCTCGAAGAACACCAGGGTGGCGCGCAGGCCGGCCAACTCCTCGAAGAAGGTTCTGCGCGCGGCGCTTTTCGGCGGCGGGAAGCCAGCGAACAGGAAGCGGTCGGTGGGCAGGCCGGCCACGGTCAGGGCCGCCAGCAGGGCCGAGGCGCCGGGGATCGGGAACACCGGCAGGCCCGCCGCGATCGCCTCGCGGGCCAAGCGGTAGCCGGGATCGGAGACCAGGGGCGTGCCGGCGTCGGAGACCAGGGCGATGCGCCCGCCTTGCGCCAGCAGGGCCAGGGCCTTGGGCGTGGCCTGGTCGGCCACGTGCTCGTCATAGCGCTGGAGCTTCTTCGACAGGCCGAAGGCCGCGAGCAGCTTTCCGGTCACCCGGGTGTCCTCGGCCATCACCAGGTCGGCGGCGTTCAGCACGTCCAGCGCCCTAAGGGTGATGTCGCGCAGGTTGCCGATCGGCGTCGCCACCAGATAGAGGCCGGGCGCCAGGGGAGCGTCGGAAAGGGCCGGCGGCGGGGGATGGCGCGACATGGGGTGCAGGCTTCGCCGGTTCGCGCCGGAATGGCAAGCGGGGCCTCAGCTTCCGGCCAGCGCCAGGCGGCTGGTGAGCCAGTTCAGCACCAGGCGCCCGGCGGCGGTGGCGCGCAGGCGGTCAGGGTCGGGGGCCAGCAGTCCGGCGGCCGTCAGCTCGGCGACCTCCGGGTGTGAGGGCGACAGGCCCAACACGCCAAGATCGGCGAAGGCCACGCCGTCGGCGATGCGCAGGCCGGCCAGCAGCCGCTCCTCGGCGGCCTCGCCCGGCGACAGGATTTCGTCGGCCGCGAAGCCCTGGCCAGTCTCCCTCACCCTGGCGATGTAGTCGGCGGGCCGGGCGGCGGCGTGGGTGGCGTGGCGGGCGCCGTCCAGGGTCAGGCGGCCATGGGCGCCGGGGCCCGCGCCCACATAGTCGTGGCCACGCCAGTAGACGAGATTGTGCCGCGAGCGGGCGGCGGGGCCTCGGGCGTGATTGGAGACCTCATAGGCGTCGAACCCGGCGCCGGTGAGCACGGCCTGGGTGGTCTCGAACAGCTCGGCGGCCAGGTCTTCCCCCGGCGGGACCAGGGTTCCCCGGCGCACGGCGCGGTCGAAGGCGGTGCCGGCCTCAATGGTCAGCTGGTAGGGCGACAGGTGTTCGGCGCCAAGCGCGATGGCCTGGGCGAGCTCCGCGGCCCAGGCGTCCGGCGTCTGGCCCGGCCGGGCATAGATCAGGTCCAGCGACAGGCGGGGGTAGGTCCGGGCCGCCATCTCCGCCGCCCGCACGGCCTCGGCGGCGTCATGGTTGCGGCCGAGCATTTTCAGGGACGCGTCGTCCAGGGCCTGCAGGCCCAGCGACAGCCGCTGCACGCCGGCCGAGGCGAAGCCGGCGAACCGGTCGGCCTCGGCGTCGGTGGGGTTGGCCTCCAGGGTCACCTCGAGATCGGCGGCGGGGGACCAGAGCGTCTTGCAGGCCGCGACGATCTCGCCGGCCCAGTCGGGGTCCATCAGCGAGGGCGTGCCGCCGCCCAGGAAGACCGAAACCAGGTCGCGGGGGCCGGTCAGCGCCCGTTGGCTGCGCAGGTCGGCGAGGATCGCGTCCTTCAGCGCCCGCTGCTCGGCGTCGCGGCCGGCCGCCTTGAAGACGTTGAAATCGCAATAGGGGCAGATGCGCGCGCAGTAAGGCCAGTGGACATAGATCCCCAGCGGCGCGCCGGCGTCGATCAAAGCAAGGCGGCTTTCAGCTTGGCGAAGGCGCGCGCCCGATGGCTCATGGCGTCCTTGGCGGCGGGGTCCATCTCGCCGAAGGTCTGGGTCCCGTCCTCCGGGACGAAGATCGGGTCGTAGCCGAAACCCCTGGTCCCCCGGGCCGGGAAGGTCAGGGTCCCGTCCACCCGGCCCTCGACCACCACGGCCGGGCCGTTGGGCCAGGCGACCGCCAGGGCGCAGGTGAACCAGGCGGCGCGGTCGTCGGAGCCGGTGGCCTCCAGCCGTTCCTCGACCTTGGCGATAGCGTCGGCGAAGTCCTTGTCCGGCCCGGCCCAGCGGGCGGAGAAGATGCCCGGCGCGCCGTCCAGGGCGGCCACCGACAGGCCGGAATCGTCGGCCAGCGCGATCAGGCCGCTGGCGTCGGCGGCGGCGCGGGCCTTCAGCAGGGCGTTGCCGACGAAGGTGGTCTCGGTCTCGTCGGGCTCCGGCAGGCCGAGCTCGCCGGCGGTCGTCAGCTCGAAGCGGTTGTCCAGAATCTCGCGCAATTCCCGGGCCTTGCCGGGGTTGTGGGTGGCCACCACCAGCCGCGCGCCGGGGTCCAGTTTCAGGGCCATGGGGCCGTCTCCTGCCGAATTTCGCCGGACCATAACGGGACAGGCTTCGTGCTGCATTGCGAAATGTTCACAATCTTACACAAGTTTAATATCGAAAAACGATAATTCCGTTGATCGAAAACCGATGTCTCCGTATTGACTATCGACATCAGCGGGACACGCCGCTGGCACGAATGCTGCAACGCAACACCAACAAACAAAGGAGATGTCTCATGTTTAGCCCTGTGATGAAGCTTATGGATCGGGTCACGATGACCGTCGTTGTCATTCTGGCCGCCGTTCCGGTGCTGGCCTTGGCCGCCAACAGCCTGATCGCCTAGTCTGGTCCCGCACATGCAAAAGGCGGGACCGTCCCGCTGCTGACGCCGCCGCAAGCCGGTGGGCGCGGCGGCGGGCCAAGAATTCTAGGGGCAGGACAATGCGTTTGATGCGCGCCTTGGGGCCAGGCTCGGTGTCGAGCTTCCTCAAGATCATCCTCGACGTGG
>JAQGIK010000054.1 GCA_028291265.1 Caulobacter sp.
ACCGCATCATGCGCCCCGACGGCCCGCACCGCTGGGTCGAGGGCGTCAGCGAGGCGATCCGCGGGCCGGACGGCCGCATCGAGCGGATCATCGGGGCGATGCGCGACATCGACCGCGAGAAGCGCAACGAGATCGACCTGGTCAATGCGCGCGACGCCGCCGAGGCCGCCAACCGCGCCAAGAGCGCCTTCCTCGCCACCATGTGCGACGAGATCCGCACGCCGCTGAACGGCGTGCTGGGCATGGCCCAGGCCATGGCGTCCGACGAGCTGGAAACCACCCAGCGGGAACGACTTGGGATCATCCAGCAGTCCGGCGAGGCCCTGCTGGCCATCCTCAACGACGTCCTCGACCTGTCGAAGATCGAGGCCGGCAAGCTGGAGATCGAGCAGATCCCGTTCCAGCTCAGCGGCGTGGTCGGCACGGCCTACTCGGCCTTCGTCGACCTGGCGCGCTCCAAGGGCGTGACCCTGACGCTCGACCTCGGCTCGGCCGCCGCCTGCTATCTGGGCGACCCGACCCGGGTGCGGCAGATCCTTTACAACCTCGTCTCCAACGCCGTGAAGTTCACCGAGGACGGCCAGGTGCGTATCGAGGCCGCCTATGACGACGGTCGGCTGGAAATCCGCATCACCGACACCGGCGTCGGCATCTCGGCCGACAACCTCGGCAAGCTGTTCGGCAAGTTCGACCAGCTGGACTCATCGACCACCCGCCGGTTCGGCGGCACGGGCCTGGGCCTGTCGATCTGTCATGAACTGGCCCAGCTGATGGGCGGCGAGATCGCCGTGACCAGCTATACGGGCGTCGGCTCGACCTTCACGCTTCGCCTGCCGATCGAACGGCTCGGCGACGAGGCCGGGCAGGCCGACGAGGCGCAGGACCAGGAAGACGCCGCCCCGCTGACCCTTCGCGTGCTGGCCGCCGAGGACAACAAGGTCAACCAGATCGTCCTGACCACCCTGCTCGGCCAGGTCGGCGTCACCCCGACCATCGTCGACGATGGCCAGGCCGCCGTCGACGCCTGGAACAGCGCCGAGTGGGACGTCATCCTGATGGATGTGCAGATGCCGGTGCTCGACGGCGTCGCCGCCACCCGGGCCATCCGCGAGGCCGAAGCCGCCAGTGGTCGTCGCCGCACGCCCATCGTCGCACTGACCGCCAACGCCATGGCCCATCACGTTACCCAGTATCTGGCGGCGGGAATGGACACCCATGTCTCCAAGCCGATCCAGGCCATGGCGCTGTACGAGGCCTTGGCCTGGGCGGCGGACGAGGCCGAGAATCAGACCTCGAAGGCCAGCGCCGCCTAGTGCGGTGACAGGGTCAGCTGCCGTCGGGACATGTCCAGCCGCAGCTTCCAGCGTGACCATTCGTCGGTGCCGATGGCGCCCGAGACGGCCGGATCGAGGCCGGCGATCAGGCCCGAGGGGGCCTCTTCGCTCAGTTCACCGAGAAACGAAAAGGCCCGCAGGCGGCCGCGCGCGTCGTTGCGGTCCAGGGGGTCGTAGCCCTCCAGCGCCGGCCGGAAGGCCGCCCGGCGGTCGCTGAGCCGGACCTTGCCGGCCGAACTCCAGTCGACCGCGAACAGGCCGGCAAGGGCGATGCGGTCGTCGGAGACGGCGGCGCGCAGGGTCGGGACGCCGCCGACCAGGGTCAGGGGGATCACCCGGCCTCGCGGGCGCGCCCGGGTCGGGCCGTGGATGCGCACGCGGCAGGGCGCGAAATCGAGATCGACCACCTGGCCGGCCAAGGCGTCGGCCCCGATGACGCCGGCGATGGGCGTGTCGAAGCCCGGCGCGCGAAAGTCGAGATCGACGACCTTGACCGACAGGGCCTTGAGGCTGAGGCCGGCGACGCGGACCGGCGCCTCCAGTTCGGTGACGGCGATGCCTTCGGTCTGGGCGCGGGTCTCGTGGATCAGGGTCCGGGGCGCGCTGGGGTCGATCAGATAGTCGCCGGCGATGCCGGCCACGCTGGCGGGCGCCACGACCGCGCCGTTCTCGAACCAGCAGTCGGCGGCGAGAACGGGGGAACTGAACAGCGAGGCGGCCAGGGCCGCAAGGATCAGAGGTGTGCGGAGGCGGCTCAGCCGACCGCCCGGGCGAGGGCTTCGCCGACCGTCGGATGGTCGGACGGCTGGTCGACGCGGCGCAGTTCGCGGTCGCCGACCGTCTCGTCGCAGGTGGCGCAGACCAGCTTCGGCCGGAAGGCGTGGCCGTTGTGGGTCATGTGGTTGGGCCCGCAGCCCTCGCCGTACACATGCCGCTCGCCCCAGTCGTAGAGGGTCAGCAGCACCGGACGCAGCTCGCGGCCCTTGGCGGTCAGCAGGTACTCCTGGCGCGGCGGCCGTTCGGAATACTGCCGGGGCTCGAGCACCCCGTGGGCGACCAGGGCCTTGAGGCGGGAGGCCAGCACGTTGCGGGCGACGCCCAGCCGCTCCTGCCATTGTTCGAAACGCCGCACGCCGTTGAAGGCGTCGCGCAGGATCAGCAGGGTCCAGGGATCGCCGACGACCTCGAGGGTGGCGGCGATCGGGCAGCTCTGGCGGGAATAATCGGCGGTTCGGCCCATGACCGTCAAATTGTGCCTTCCGCAGGCGGAAGACAAGGGGGTTTCTTTTGAATACCCCCTCACCCACGCCGGCGTCAGCCGGCGTGGGTTTGCAGGGCGTTACGGCTGAGTGGCGCCAGGACGGTCCTCGGCCTTGGGCGCGGCCTTTTCCTTGGCGCGGGCCTTGGCGGCGGCCGCCTTGGCCTCGGCCTGGGCCTTGCGAGCCTCGGCCTGGGCGGCGTCACGCTGGGCCTTTGCTTCCGCCTGTTTGGCGACCGCCGCCTGACGGGTGGCCGCATTGCGAGCCTCCGCCGCCTGGCGGGCCTCGGCGTTGCGGGCCTCGGCCGCCTGCTTGCGCTGACCGGCCGTGGCCGCGTCACGCTGGGCCTTGGCCTCAGCCTGCTTGGCGACCGCCGCCTGGCGAGCGGCCGTATTGCGGGCCTCGGCCGCCTGGCGGGCGCCGGCGTTGCGGGCCTCGGCCGCCTGCTTGCGCTGCTCGGCCGTGGCCGCGTCGCGCTGGGCCTTGGTTTCGGCCTGTTTGGCGACGGCCGCCTGGCGCGCCGCCGCGTTACGGGCCTCGGCCGCCTTGCGGGCTTCGGCGTTGCGGGCC
>JAQGIK010000048.1 GCA_028291265.1 Caulobacter sp.
TCGCGGCCGTAGTGATCCTGCACATAGCGGATCACTTCGTCGCGCCGGTCCTGGCAGAAGTCGATATCGAAGTCCGGCATGCTGATGCGTTCGGGATTGAGGAATCGCTCGAACAGCAGGCCGAACCGCAGGGGGTCCAGCCCGGTGATGGTCAGCGACCAGGCGACCAGCGAGCCGGCCCCCGAGCCCCGTCCCGGACCCACGGGAATGCCGTGCGCCTTGGCCCATTTGATGAAATCCGAGACGATCAGGAAGTAGCCGGAGAACCCCATCTGCTGGATGATCCCGACCTCGAACTCGAGGCGGGCCCAGTAGTCTTCCTCCGGCGCGGCCAGCACCACCGAGGCCAGCCGGGCCTTGAGCCCCTCGCGGGCTTGGTGGGCCAGTTCGTCCGGCTCGCTGCGGCCGGCCCCGGTGTCGAAGCGCGGCAGGATCGGATCGCGTTTCCTGACCATGAAGGCGCAGCGCCGGGCGATCTCCAGGGTCTGGTCGCAGGCCTCCGGCAGGTCGGAGAACAGGGCCCGCATCTCGGCGGCGGTCTTGAAGTAATGCTCGGCCGTAACCCGCCGCCGCTCGTCCTGGCCGACGAAGGCCCCGTCGGAGATACACAGCAGGGCGTCGTGAGCCTCATGCATCGAGCGGTCGGGATAATAGACGTCGTTGGTGGCGACCAGCGGGATGTCGTGGGCGTAGGCGAAGGCCACCAGGCCCGGCTCGGCCGCCGCCTGCTGCGGCAGGCCGTGGCGTTGCAGCTCGATGTAGAAGCGGTCGCCGAACACCGCCCGCATGGCGCTGAGCGTCGCCTCGCCCTCGGCCGTCTTGCCCGCCGCGAACAGCGGATCGACCGGCCCGTCCGTGCCGCCCGACAGCAGGATCAGCCCCTCGCTGTGGGCCGCAATCTTGCTCCAGGGCACCGACGGCTCGGACACCGCGTCGATGTCGAGGTAGGCCGACGAGGAGAGTTCGGAGAGGTTGAGATAGCCCCGCTCGTTCTGGGCGATCAGGGTGATGGTCGGGGTCCGCGCCCAGCGCTCGGGCGGCCCCTCGCCGATGCCGGTGACCGGCAGGGCGCAGGCGATCAACGGCTGCACCCCGGCGTCCTTGGCGGCGACGGAAAATTCAAGCGCGCCGAACAGGTTGGCCCGGTCGGCGATGCCGAGAGCCGGCATCCCCTCGGCGGCGGCCAGCTTCGGCGTCTTGTCGGCCTTGATGGCCCCTTCCAGCAGGCTGTAGGCCGTGCGCACCCGCAAATGGACAAAGCCGTTCGCCAGATCCGCCATCGCCTACGTTCAACCTCCGCCTACTGCGGGTTCATCCTTAAGACCGACTCAGGCCGCGACATAGGCCAGCGAGCACATCATCCACACAAAGCTGACGACCGACGCCAGAGCGAGGGTTTCACGAGCAATTCTGGCCATTCGAGCCTCCCGGTTCAAGTTCCGGGTTTGTTCCTATTCCCGTTTTGTTCCACAGGCAAGCACAAAGTGGAACACTGTGTTGGCAAGCTGTGGAAAGGGGTCGGGGAGGGCCTGCGCCCTCCCCTTTTGCCTAGAATAACCAGTCGTCCTTGGGCGGCTCGGCCGGCATCGGACTGGGAAGTCCGATGAAATCGGCGGCCGACAGGTTGGTCGACAGCACTCCGGTCAGGATCACATAGCTGCCGTCGGCGAAGATGACCTTGGCTCCCGCCGCCAGCTGGCTGATCGAGCTGTAGCCGCCGAAGGCGCTGAGATCGATATGGTCGATGCCGTCCTGGAAGTCGGCGATGGTATTGGCGCCGTCACCGAGGCCGATGACGAAGATGTCCGCGCCGGTCCCACCGGTCAGGGTGTCCTGACCGGCGCCGCCGATGAGCAGGTCGTCGCCGTCACCGCCGAACAGCTTGTCGGCGCCCAGCCCGCCCTCGAGACGGTCGGAACCGCCCAGGCCGTTGAGGGTGTCGTTGCCGTCCAGGCCCTGGATCGTATCCCAGCGGTCGTCGCCGTTCAGCGTGTTGGCGCTGGCGGTGCCCACCAGAGTCCGCTCCGAACCCGGCGCGGACGGCGGCGGCGGCGGCGGCGGAGGAGGCGGAGGAGGAGGAGGAGGCGGGGGCGGGGGCGGAGGCGGAGGAGGCGGAGGACTAACGCCGGTGACGAAGTCGGCTGCGCTCAGCTGCGAAGCGTTGATGCCCGTCAGCGTGACATAGCCACCGTCGGCGAAGATGACCTTCGCCCCGGCCGCCAGCTGGCTGATCGAACTGTAGACGCCGCCGTAGCCGGAGATGTCGATCCTGTCGATGCCGTCCTGGAAGTCGGCGATGGTGTTGGCTCCGTCGCCGGTCGCCAGCACGAAGATGTCGGCGCCGGCGCCTCCGGTCAGGGTGTCCTGACCCGCGCCGCCGACGAGGACGTCGTCGCCGTCGCCGCCGAAGAGTTTGTCGGCGCCAATGCCGCCTTCGAGGCGGTCGGAACCACCCATGCCGTTCAGGGTATCGTTGCCGTCGAGCCCGAGGATGGTCTCCCACAGGTTCGTGCCGTTGATCGTGTTGGCCGAGGCATTGCCGGTCAGCGTCGCCTGATCGCCGGGAACCACTTGGCCCGTAGGCGGAGGCGGAGGCGGAGGCGGAGGTGGAGGCGGAGGCGGCGGCGGCGGCGGAGGCGGCGGAGGCGGCGCCGGGAGGCCCACGAAGCTTGCGGCGGTCACGCTGGCGGCCTGTACGCCGACCAGGCGGAAGCTGACACCCATGCCGGTCCCAAGCGAGACGATGGCGTCGGCGCCGTCCTGGGCCGTGGCCCAGCTGGCGAAGCCGGTGGCGTCGATCACGTCCGTGCCGACGACGAAGTCGGTAATGGTGTCGTCGCCACTGCCGACGAGCCCCACGAAGCGGTCGGCGCCGGCTCCGCCGGTCAGGATGTCCGAACCCGCGCCGCCGTTGAGGACGTCGTCGCCCTCCCCGCCGACCAGCAGGTCATCGGCCGAGCCGCCGTTCAGGGTGTCGGCGCCGCCAACGCCCTGCAGCTCATCGCGGCCATTCGTGCCGGTCAGGGTTTCGCCGGCCGCCGTGCCTGTCTGCAGCACATAGGTCGGCGGTGGTGGGGGCGGCGGCGGCGGGCTGGCGGCGGTGATGAAGCTGGCGGCGGTGATCTGGCTGGCCTGCACACCATTCAGCGTGACCGCCGAGCCGTCCGCAAAGGTCACCTTGGCCCCGGCCGCCAGCTGGGCGATGGCCTTGTACGCGCCATGGGCGGAGATATCGATCCGGTCGACCCCCAGTTCGAAATCGGTGACGGTGTTGGTCGTCCCGTCGCCGAGCCCGATGACGATGATGTCGGCGCCCGCTCCGCCGGTCAGGGTGTCCTGGCCCGCGCCGCCGATCAGGATGTCGTCGCCGGCGCCGCCCAGCAGCTTGTCGGCGCCGTTGCCGCCTTCGAGGCGATCGGACCCGCCATTCCCGTTCAGGGTGTCGTTGCCGTCCAGCCCCTTCATCGTCTCCCACAGATCGTAGCCGATCATGGTGTTGGCGGAGGCGTCGCCGATCATCGTCGTCTCGTCGCCGGGAACCAGGCGCGCGGGCGGCGGCGGCGGAGGGGGTGGTGGCGGGGGAGCCGTCACGCCGATGAAGCTGGCGGCGGTGAGGCTGCCGGCCTGGGTGTTGAGCAGGCGCGCGCTGACCCCGGCGGCGATCTGGACGATGGCGTCGGCCCCGTCCTGGGTGATCGACTGGTAGCTGTGCCAGGGGGTGACGTCGATCTGGTCGATCCCGACCTGGAAGTCGGTGATGACGTCGTTTCCGCCAATCACCATGAAGGCGAAGATGTCGGCGCCGGCCCCGCCGGTCAGGGTGTCATTGCCCTGGTTGCCGCCGAGGCGGTCGGAGCCGTTGTCGCCGAACAGCTGGTCGTCGCCATCGCCGCCATAGACGCCGTCATCGCCCTCGCCGCCGTGGACGACGTCGTTGCCCGCCTCGCCGGTGGCCACGTCATCGCCGGCGTCGCCGAACAGCTGGTCGTTACCGTCGTCGCCCTCGATGTAGTCGCGATCGCCCGCGCCGTGGATGACGTCGTCGCCGCCCGCCCCGTAGAAGGTCTCCTGCCAGGCGCCACTGGTGCCGGTGATGGCGTTGCCCAGGTCGTTGCCGACCAGGGTCTGCATCGTGCCGATGCCGACCAGGTTTTCGACATTGGCGGCCAGCGTATAGTTCTGCAGCTCGGTGCGGACGGTATCGACGCCCTCGCCGGCCAGTTCGACGATCGTGTCGCCGTTGGTGGCGATGTAGGTGTCGTTGCCGACCCCGCCGGTCATCGTGTCGTAGCCGTAGCTGCCGTCGAGGTTTAGCCCTGCGTCCAGCCAGTCGTCGCCCTCGCCGCCACGCAGGTCGTCGTTGCCGTCGCCGCCGTTCAAGGTGTCGGCGCCGATGCCGCCGTCGAGCACGTCGTTGCCGGTCACGCCGTTCAGGGTGTCGTCGCCACCGAAGCCACGGATGATGTCATCGGCGGTGGAGCCGTTCAACGTCTCGCCGGCCGACGTGCCCTCGATGATCGGCTTGAGGCCGATGAAACGGTCATAGCTGACGTTGGCGGCGGCCACGTTGAGCAGCCGCAGCGACGCCCCGGCGAGGCTGATCAGGGTGTCGGCCCCCGACTGCACGAGGCTGTCCCAGAAGCCGAAGGCCGTGATGTCGATCTTGTCTTCGCTGAGGCTGAAGTCGGCGATGACGTCGGCTCCGCCGGCGATCATCAGCGTGAAGACATCAGCGCCGGCGTTGCCGGTGAACCGGTTGGCCGCCGTATTGCCGTGGAAGACGTCGGCGCCCGAACCGCCGATGGCGTTCTCGATCACCACGCCCATGGCGACAGCGACGTTGCCGCGCAGGCCGCCGACATTGGAGAAGGCGCCTTCGGCCAGCTTGATCAGCTGGTTCTGGCTGTAGCCGGAGAAGTCGAAGGTATCGACGCCCCCGGCGTCCCAGACCGCGAAGACCAGCGCCGGATTGCCCACGGCGTTGAACCAGGTGCGGCCGGCGTTCGAGTTAAAGCCGTAGACGGTGTCGCCGGTGCGGGTGGTGAGGTTCACGCCATACAGCCGCTGGGCGGCGGCGATGTCGTCCAGCAGCACGGTGGCGGCGTAGCCGGTCGGTCCGAAATCAGCGTCCGTCTCGTACTCCGAGAAGTAGCTCATCACCGTGTACTGGTTGCTGTCCTCGTAATAGATGGCCGAACCGGCATAGCTGAAACCGCCGCCATTGTAGTCGGCCGGGTGATCCAGGCCGATGGCGTGACCGATCTCGTGGATCAGGGTCAGCATGCCGTAGCTGCCGGCCGTCAGGTCGTAGTTGTCGACGGAATCCCGGTTGACCCAGACATCGCCGGACATCTCGTCCGTCGTCGGCGAAACCCCGACGAACCCGGAATCGGGCATGTAGGCGAAGGCGGCCGCATCGTCACCGGAGTCTCTGTAGTTGCCGAACCGGATGCTGCCGAGGTTGGAATAGGTGGCCGCGCCGTCCGCATCGACGAAGGTGATGCCGGCCACGTCGGACCAGGCCGCCAGCGCCTTGAGGGTGGCGGCGATCTGGGCGGCGTCGAACTTGGTGAAATTGATGATGCCCTGGCCGGCCATGTAGTCGGGCGCGGTGCTCAGGAAGCTGTAGGTGACCTGGGCCGCCTGGCCCAGGACGCCCTGGCCGTTCCAGCTCAGCCCGTCGCGGGTGATCTGGGCGCCGGCCTCGGCGACGGTCAGGGAGGTCTTGCCGTTCGGCCCGGTCTCGCCGCGATCGGCCGCGTCGAGATAGCGGCCCCCATGGACCGGGCTGAGCATCGGCGTAGCAGGGGCGAACTCGACCGCCGGACGGACGACCCGCACGTCATGGCCGTTATCGGCCTGAACCTGCGATCCCGGGGTGTCGAGGCCGTTCAACCAGGTTCGCGCCGCCTGGTCCACGTCGGGACGCAGGTCAGCCGGCTCGCTGAACGACCAGTCGAACGACTGCAGATCTTCAAAGGCCACGGAACAATCCCCCCAACGCAACTAAGGGAGGACTCTAGGGAGGCGATATCGTGAAGGCAACCAGAACCGGTGTTACTCTTCGTCGCCATTCATCGGCGGATTGTGCAGGGCGACGATGTCTTCCAGTTCGGCCTTGCGGATGGCGCGGGTGACATTGAGGCGCACCAGGATGGTGTTGGCCCCGAAGGTCTTCTTGGCCTTGTCCCATCCGGAGTGGACGCCCTTGTGCAGACACTCGGTCTCGCCGGCGAAGACCACCTTGCGTTCGCCGGCCTTCATCTTGACGAACAGATAGTTGGCCCCGGTCGGCGAGATCGGCCCGGCCCCCTCGAAGGGCTGGTAGCGATAGCCGTGGCCCGACTGACCTTCGAACTCGAACTGATGGGCCATACGCGCCTCCCGACTGCAGAACCGTTTCTATGGCCTTGTTTGCATGGCGAAATCGGGGCGAGCCGGCGCCGGTCGCGGGGCGCCGCGAACCCGTGTTCGTGACGGTTGACAGCGATACGCTACATTTGTAGCGTATCCGTGACGTGAGACGAGACCCGACCATGAACCAGCCGCCTTCGGACACCGAACTCGAGATCCTCAAGGTCTTCTGGCGCGACGGCGCGGCCAGCGCCCGCGAGATCCAGGCGGCCCTGCCCCAGGCCCTCGACTGGACCGGCTCGACCACCCGCACGGTGCTGGAGCGGATGCGGGCCAAGGGCCTGCTGGTGCGGCGGTCGGTCCACGGCCTGGCGGTCTATGAGGCGGCCCAGGCCAAGGCCGACATCCTCGGCGGCGTACTGCGCCGGGTGATGCGGGTGCTCGAGGTGGAGGGGCCATTGCCCGCCTCCGCCTTCGCCGGCAGCGCCATTCTTTCGCCCGAGGAGCTCCGTGAGCTCGAGGCCCTGCTCAACGCCGAGGAGCCCCGGAACTTCGCGGAGAAAAAGTCATGAATGGCGTCACCCTCTCCCTGCTGATCCTCGGCGCCACCATCCCGATGAGCGCGCTCGGCTTCGTCGCCGGCCTGCTGGCCGAGCGGATCACCGGCGCCCCGGGGCTGCGCGAGCGGGTCTGGGGCCTGGCCCTGCTGGCTCCGGTGCTGGCCGTCGTCGCCGTGGTGCTGATCTCGCCGCACCTGTCGCGTCCTGCTCCGCCGGCCGGGCCGGTCGCCGCCGCCGCAGATCTGAACCTGGGTGATGTCGCTGTTCTCGCGCCCCAAGCGGCCGACCCGCTGGGGCGGATCGGCGACCTCATCCTGCTGCTCGGACCGGTGCTGTTGCTCAGCATCATCCTGCTGGGCGTGCTGGTCGCCGTCGGCTTGCTGGTCCGCCGGCATGTACGGCTCGGCCGGTTGCTCGCCGCCGCCAAGCCGCTCGATGACGCCGACCTCATCGCCGACCTCGCCCGCCAGGCCGCCATCCTCAAGGTTCGCAGTCCCAGCCTGAAGGCCTCCGACCAGGCCGGCAGCCCATTGCTGGCCGGGCTGATCCGGCCGGCCATCGTCATCCCGCGCCTCCTCACCAAACTGCCGACCCCGCGCCTGGCCCTGATCTGCGGCCATGAGCTGGCCCACCTCAAGCGCGGCGACAACCCGCGCGCCTGGGCCGAAGGCGTCCTGCTGGCGGCGATGTGGTTCAACCCCTTCATGGCCATGATCCAGGCCCGGCTGAACGCCGCCCGCGAGGAGCACTGCGACGCCATCGCCCTCAGCCACGCCGACGCCACCGCCCGCCGCGCCTACGCCGAAACGCTTCTCGAAACGCTCCGCCTCAGCGCCGGTCCGGAGCCGCAGTCCGCATTCATCGGCGCCGGAAGGAAGACCGCCATGCGCCTGAAAGCCATCCTCAAGCCCCACGCCCCGGCCGGCCTCGGCACGAAGGCCAGCGTCATCGCCATCGCGGCGGCCCTGACCCTGGCAGTCGGGGGCGCCTCCATCGCCCTGGCTATGCAGGCCGCGCCCGAAAGGGCCCTCGCCGGCCGCGCCTCCAGCTGGCGCCAGTCCATGCAGGACAATGCTCTGGCCCCCAAGGGCGTGATCGACATCGTCGCCGACGAGACCCGGATCAAGAACGGCGTCGCCTATTGGAGCGGCCGCCCGGCGATCCGCTTGACGCCGGCAACGGGCGATCCGCGGCGGGACGCCGACCTGGCCGGCGTCCGCTTCCTGATCAACGGCAAGCCGGCGCCCGCCGATTTCACGCCCAACAGCCTCGATCCCAAGGACATCGGCGTGATCGCCATCAAGCAGCGGACGAGCGACGACGAAGGCCCGACGGTCATCAACATCGTGATGGCCCCCGAAGCGCCGCCAGCCCCGCCCGCGCCCCCCGCGCGGGCTCCTGAACCGCCCCCTGAGCCTCCGACCCCGCCCCCAGCGATGACCGCGCCGACCCCACCCACCCCGCCGCCCCCGACTCTCGCCCGGATGGCCCCTCCGGCTCCGGTCGCACCGCCTGCCCCGCTGGCCCGCGCGCCGACGCCGCCGACGCCGCCTCCGGCCCCGCCCGCGCCGCCGATGCCTGTCAGCGGACCCGCCATGTTCGAATCCGTGCCGACCGGCGCCGACGTCACCGCGGCCTACCCCCGCGCGGCCCTCGGGTCGGGCATTTCGGGACGGGTGGTCCTGGTCTGCAAGACCACGGCGGCCGGTTCGCTGACCGACTGCTCGACGCGCGGCGAGACGCCGGCCGGCAACGGCTTCGCCGAAGCGGCCCTGAAACTGGCCCCGAAGTTCAAAGTCCGGACGGTCATGCCGGACGGCTCCAGGGTCCCCAGCCGGACGATCGCCCTGCCGATCTCATTCGTCAGCCCCGACGAAACGCCCCGTCCGGCGCCGAACGCCCGCTAACGGCAAGCGGGGACACATTGAAATTCAACGTGTCCCCGTTTTCCGTTTCCGGTCAGAATCGCCGCTCTTCGAGGTGGCCGTCCTTGAGGGCGAACACCCGGTCCATGTAGCGGGCCAGCTCCAGGTTATGGGTGGCGATCAGGGCGGCGACGCCCTGGTCGCGAACCGCGTCCTGCAGGGCCTGGAAGACGCTGGCGGCGGTGTCCGGGTCGAGGTTGCCGGTCGGCTCGTCGGCCAGGATCAGGATCGGCTCGTTGGTCAGGGCGCGGGCGATGGCCACCCGCTGCTGCTCGCCGCCCGACAGCTGGGCCGGCTGATGGTCGGTGCGTTCCGACAGGCCCATGCGTTCCAGCAGCCCCTCGGCCCGCGCCTGCGTCCAGGCCCGGTCGCGGCCGTG
>JAQGIK010000061.1 GCA_028291265.1 Caulobacter sp.
GCGAACGCACCTTCCAGCTGCTGGCCCAGGCCGGCGGCCGGGCCGGCCGCGCCGACCGCCCCGGCCGCGTCCTCATGCAGACCTGGGCCCCCGACCACCCGGTCATGCAGGCCCTGGCCGCCTCCGACCGCGACGGCTTCGTCGCCGCCGAGATGGAGCTGCGCCAGCTCTCCGGCCTGCCCCCCTTCGGCCGCCTGGCCGCCGTCATCCTCTCGGGCCCCGACCCGGTCCAGCTCGAAGCCTTCGCCCAGGACATGGCCCGCCTCGCCCCCAACACCGCCGGCGTCGAGATCTTCGGCCCCGCCGACGCCCCCCTCGGCCTGATCCGCGGCCGCCGCCGCAAACGCCTGCTGGTCCGCGCCGACCGCAATGTCGATCTGTCGGCCTATATGGCCGCCTGGAAGGCCCGCGTAAAACCGCGCGGCGCCCTGCGCCTGACCATCGACATCGACCCCTACAGCTTCCTGTAAAGGACGACTCCGAGCGTATCTCCCGTTGGCGTGGGGGTAGCGCCGGCCGTGATAATCCGGGGCGCCCGATCGTCTTCGCGACGCGCGGCGAACGCCATTGTCCTCACATCAGGCGACGGCCCGGCCGGGGCGTCGGGTCACAGCCACAACGACGCGGTTTCGGCCCGCTTCCTTGGCGCGGTACAGTGCGGCATCCGCCGTCTCAACGAGGCGATCCATTGCACAGTGGGCCGGTGCGCTCGCCAGGCCGAGCGACACCGTCGTCGGCCCCAGATCCTGGCCGTTGTGCGTCACCACGAGCGCCTCGACACGACGCCGGATATCCTCGGCGCGCTCCAGGGCCTGGTCCGGCTCCAACCCGGCCATCAGGAGCACGAATTCCTCGCCGCCGTAGCGGCAGGCCAGCCCATCTTCTCGCGTCGCACGCTCGAGAACCGCGCCGACTTCGCGCAGTACGGTATCTCCGGCGTCATGGCCGAACGTGTCGTTGAAACGCTTGAAGTGGTCGATATCGAGCATCAGGCAGCTGATCGGCCGGCCACTCCGCGCGGCTTCCGCCAGTTGAATCTCCAGCATCGTGTCCAGCTGGCGGCGATTGGCCAGGCCGGTAAGCGGGTCCGCCATGGCCATCTTGCGCAGCGCGTCACGCAGACGCAGGTTGGCGAGCGCCAGTCCGATATTCTCAGCCAGGATCGTCAGGTAGGCCTCGGCCGGCCTTGCCAGGCGGCGAGGCGTCCCCGCCTGGGGTTCCAGATAGAGGAGGCCTATCGTTTCTCGCTGTGCGGTAAGCGGCAGGCAGATGGAGTCAATCGGAGCGCCATCGCCTGAATCGAGGTGTCCGCAAGGGACGTCGATGGCTTCGCCGGCCGGACGGTGCGAGACGCCGCGCCGCAGGGCCCAGCAGGTGATCGGCGAGAACTCTGTCTGCGAATGGACCGGCGACAGCCACGTCGAGGCCTCGGACATGATGTTGCGGGACCCGTCCAGGAGATAAAGTCGCCCGGCAAGGTCAGGGGCAATCTGGGGCATGAAGCGCGCGATGACGTCGGTCAGGTCCCGCGTCGTGTCGCAGCTCTGCATCCGCTGGGTCATTCGCGAGAGCAGTTCGCGCATGGCGTGATCGGCGCTCCGCTCCTGCTCGAGCCGCTGTCGTTCCAGTCCGTTCTCGCGAAACACCCGTATGGCCTGGGCCATATCGCCAATTTCATCGATGTGGCCGTAGTCCGGCGGTTCGACGGCATAGTCCTGGGCGGCGAGCCGGGTCACGATGTCGCTCAGCTTCAGCACCGGCCGCAGAATGCGCCGTTTGAGAATGAAGGAGAGGATGCACAGAAACAGGCAGCCGGTGGCGCCGAGGACGATTTCCGAGATTGTCCGCCACAGGCGCGCCGCCAGCGTCGCCTTGCTGACTTCGGTCGCCGTGCGCTGGTCCAGCTGGTCCCGGAATCGCTGGACCGTGGCTTCGACGCGATCCAGGTCCCGCCCGTACCCGGGGCCAAAGATGATCTGGCGCGCGCGGGCCTCCTGGCCGGTCTGTCTGGCGTCGATCGCCGCCTGCTGTTCGGCCTGGAGGGTATCGGCCCAGCGCAAGCCGGCCGCCAGGACCTCGAGTTCCTCGGGCCCCGCGCCCGCATCCCGCAGGTGGCGAAGCCGGAATTCGACCGATCCGAGCGCCGCCGCTTCCCGGCGATAGACAATCAGATGGCTGGGATCGTCCGACACGACATACTGGCGCGCCTGGTTGGTCAGGGCGTAGATGTCCTCGCCAACGGCCGAGGTCGCCCGGTTGAGGACGTGTCTCTGGGTGGCCGCCGCGCGTTCGTCTTCCTGCGCCATGGAGGCGAAGATCATGGTTCCGCCCGAGGCGAGGGTCAGCAGGACGGTCGCGCCGTAAGCCCAGTTGGTGATGGTTGCCAGACGCATTCGGCGACCATAGGGCGGCAGGTCTGCATCCGGCGTTAAGGTCGGGGCGCTTTTGACCCGGCCTTCGTCGCGGAGACGATCCGGGACCAGGGAGGCCGTGCGCTGGCAGGGGGCGAGATGATGGACCAATCATCGCACCCGCAATTGGCGCGCCCCCAACACTGGCGCTCTTCCCGCGCCCGCGCTAGCAGACCGCCCCATGATCCGCCTCGACAACATCTCCAAGCAGAACGGCCACCAGATCCTGTTCATCGAAGCCTCGATGGGCGTCCAGAAAGGTGAAAAGGTCGGGCTCGTCGGCCCCAACGGCGCCGGCAAGACGACGCTGTTCCGCATGATCACCGGTCAGGAGCAACCCGACGACGGACTGGTGGTGATCGATCCGGGCATGACCATCGGCTATTTCAGCCAGGACGTCGGCGAAATGTCGGGCCAGAGCGCCGTCGCCGCGGTGATGGACGGCGTCGGCCCCGTCAGCGCTCTGGCCGCCGAAATGGCCAGCCTCGAGGCGGCCATGGTCGATCCGGACCAGGCCGACCAGCTGGACGCCGTCATCGACCGCTATGGCGAGGTGCAGGAGCAGTTCCAGGCGCTGGACGGCTATGCGCTGGACGCCCGGGCCCGCGAGGTGCTGGCGGGCCTGAGCTTCAGCCAGGAGCGCATGGACGGCGATGTCGGCCTGCTGTCCGGCGGCTGGAAGATGCGCGTGGCCCTGGCCCGCATCCTGTTGATGCGCCCCGACGGCATGCTGCTCGACGAACCCAGCAACCACCTCGACCTGGAAAGCCTGATCTGGCTCGAGGCCTTCCTCAAGAGCTACGACGGCGCCCTGCTGATGACCTCGCACGACCGCGCCTTCATGAACCGCGTCATCGGCAAGGTGGTGGAGATCGACGGCGGCTCGCTCATCACCTATTCGGGCGATCTCGACTTCTACGACCAGCAGCGCGCGCTCGGCGAGGCGCAACGCCAGGCGCAATACGAGCGCCAGCAGGCGATGCTGGCCAAGGAAATCAAGTTCATCGAGAAGTTCAAGGCGCGCGCCAGCCACGCCGCCCAGGTCCAGAGCCGGGTCAAGAAGCTCGACAAGATCGAACGGGTCGAGGCGCCGCGCCGCCGCCAGTCGGTCCAGTTCGAGTTCAGGAGCCCGCCCAGGTCAGGCGACGACGTCATCAGCCTGCGCAATGTCCACAAGGGCTATGGCGCGCAATCGATCTATGAAGGCCTCGATTTCCTCGTCCGCCGCAAGGAACGCTGGTGCGTGCTCGGCGCCAACGGGGCCGGCAAGTCGACGCTGTTGAAACTGGTGGCCGGCGCCACGACCCCCGACCGGGGCAAGGTCAACATCGGGGCCGGGGTCAGGATGGGCTATTTCGCCCAGCACTCCATGGACCTGCTGGACGGCGAGGAGACGATCTTCGAGTCGCTGGAAAGCGCGTTCCCGCAGGCCGGCCAGGGGCCCTTGCGCACCCTGGCGGGCTGCTTCGGCTTCTCGGGCGACGATGTCGAAAAGCCCTGCCGAGTCCTGTCCGGTGGTGAGAAGGCGCGGCTGGTTATGGCCAGGATGCTGTTCGATCCGCCCAACCTGCTGGTGCTCGACGAGCCGACCAACCACCTCGACATGGTGACCAAGGAGATGCTGGTCGCGGCCCTGGCCGACTTCGAGGGCACGATGCTCTTCGTCAGCCACGACCGCCGCTTCCTGGCCGGCCTGTCGAACCGCGTGCTGGAACTGACGCCCGAGGGCGTCCACCAGTACGGCGGCGGCTATACCGAATACGTCGACCGCACGGGCCAGGAAGCGCCGGGGCTACACCCGGGAGGGTAGCCGACGCGTCGTCGTCACTTCGTCAGGACCAGGCTTTCCGGGAACGGGCCGCCCTTGAAGTCCAGCTTGCCGGACGACCCCGCCGCGCGCTTGGTGAAGCCGGCCTTGATGATCTGCTTGGCCAGTTCGGGGGCCTGCATCAGGCTGACCTGGTCGCCGAGGCAGCGGTGCTCGCCGAAGCCCAGGTGCAGGTAGTGATAGGCCGGCCGGCCGGGCTTGAACGTGTCCGGATCGGTCACCACCGTGGCGTCGTGCATGGCCGAGGCGACGCTGGCGAAGACCACGGTGCCGGCCGCCAGGGTGGTCTGGCGCGGGGTGCCGGCGGCGATCGTGTAGGGCTCGACCAGCAACCGCACCACGAACGGGGCCATCGGGTTGAAGCGCAGGGCCTCCCAGAAGATGGCGTCGAAGGCCGCGTCGTCGCCCGCCTGGGCCGCCTGCTTGGCGGCGGCCAACTGGTCGGGCCGGTCGAGCAGCTGGTCGATGGCCTGGACGATGGCGGCCGAGGTGGTCTCGATGCCGCCGACCAGGAAGCCCATGGTGTTCGACAGGATGCGGCCCTGGTCGAAGCCGATCTGCGACGGGGGCTGCAGGCGCAGCATGCGGGCGACGACGTCGTCGATCTTCGGATCGGCCTTCACCTGCTTGGCGCGGCGCGGCAGGAAGTCGTCCAGATAGGCCTTCATCTCGGCCCCGGCGGCGACGCAGGCCTGATGAACCTTGGGGTCGTCGGTCAGGTTGTGGAACATGTCGTTCTGGGTGGCGTAGGACCAGCGCAGCATCGCCGTCAGGTCCGGGCCCGGGAAGCCGAAGTACTGGCCGGTCAGGGCGATCGGGCCGGGGCGGGTGACCTGTGAGACCAGCTCCAGCCGGCCGTCGGGCGAGGCGCCCTGGGCGATCAGACCGGCGCCGATCTTGGCCACCCTCTGGCGCACGCCGGGCATGTCGGCCTGCTGGATCAGCGCCTTCAGGATCCCCTTGTCGCGCTGGTTGTAGACCGTGCCGTCGCGGGCCAGCATGAACGGGCCGACGGCCGGGTCCATCTTGGGGGCGTAGGGCTTGACCGTGAACTGCAGGTTCCGGGTCAGGGCCTCTTCGACGTCGGCGAACATCGCCAGGATGACTGGCCCGCCGGGCGTGACCAGGATCGGCCGCCTGGCCCTCAGCTCCTTGAACAGCGCCAGCGGCTTGGTGGCGATCCATTGGAAGAGCAGGCCCAGTTTCTGCTGCGGCTGCGGCGCGGCGTCATAAGCGTCCAGAAACGATGTGGCTACGACATCGACCATCTTTGACCTCGGCTTGGCGGGTTTGGTTGTTCTGAAAATAGCGGCCCCGGGACGCATCCGCCGCGAGACGGTGGAGCGTATCACATCCCGTATTTGTATCGCATATTGATGGGTGCTCAAAATTGTATTCTTATGGAGACGTCGCGGAGGGGAAGATCATGTCGGGATTCAAGAGGGCCGCCCCGTGGGTCGTGGCGCTGGTCGTCGTCGTGGTCGCCGCCGTCGGCCTCCAGAAGGTCCTGGCCTTCGTCCATCCGCCGCTGCCGCCGCCCCAACCGGTGCGCGAGGCCCGCTGGCTCGACCAGGGCTGGAGCGAGAGCGACCGCTACTGGTTCCACCACGCCACCCAGGGCACCTCGACCCTGCCGATCCCCTACGAATGGTTCGTGGCCCTGGCCGAGCCCAAGATCCTGCCAGGCTCGGAGAAGCTGTTCATCAACGACGGCAACATGCAGAAGCTGGGCTTCATCCCCAGCCCGCCGTCGGGCGGCGGCCAGGCCGGGCCGGCCGGCGGGCGTGAGCTGGCTTACGGCTACAAGGCCAGGATCGGCGGGGTGCCCGCCGAGGCCGGGGTCGAGAGCAACAGGGGCCTCAACCCCGCCGGCATGCCGGTCGGCTTCGCCATCACCAGGGCCTATCCCGACCCGACCACCGGCAAGATGCTGCCCGACCAGGTCGGCCTGACCTGCGCGGCCTGCCACACCGGCCACCTGGAGTACAACGGCGTCTCCCTGCGGATCGACGGCGGCAATTCCGCCGCCAGCCTGGAGAAACTGACCTCGACCCTGAGCGTGGCGCTGTTCCTGACGGATTTTATGCCCTGGCGGTTCGAGTCCTTCGCCGACCGGGTGCTCGGCCCCAAGGCCACCAAGGCCCAGCGTGATCAGCTGCACGCCGACCTGAAGGCGAGGATAAAAATCCTTCTCGCCGCGGCCAAGGCGACCTCGGCGATCGACAAGCGCGACGCCGTGCCGGAGGGCTTCAACCGCCTCGACGCCCTCAACCGCATCGGCAACGAGGTGTTCTACGCCAACCTGGTCCCGGCCAAATCGGCGACCTTCGACCCGCTGGTCAACTACGCGGCCATCAGCGCGCCGGTGAAGTATCCGCACCTCTGGAACACGCCGTGGTTCAGCTGGGCGCAGTACGACGGCTCAATCCACCAGCCGGCCATCCGCAACGTCGGCGAGGCGATCGGGGTGCTGGCCAAGGTCAACATGACCACCTACGACCAGCCCCACAGGCTGTGGGACTCCTCGGTGGCGGTGGGCAACGTGGCGCGGATGGAGCAGCAGATCGAGGGGCCCAATCCGCTGGCCCGCGGGCCTGACGGCCGGGTGCGCGGCTTCCAGGGCCTGTCGGCGCCGAAGTGGCCGCAGGACGTGCTGGGCAAGATCGACCCCGTCAGGGCCGACGCCGGCCGCAAGGTCTACGCCCTGCGCTGCCAGGGCTGCCACCTGCCGCCGGCCGACGACCCGAACCAGGCGCTCTACAGCCCCGCGCTGTGGACCACGGCCAACGAGCACGGCGAGAGCTACCTGAAGGTCAGGATCATCCCGCTCAGCGTGGTCGGCACCGATCCGGGCCAGGCCGGAATCCTGGCGAACCGCAAGATCACGGCGCCGCTGGCGCTCGGCCTGCAGCCGGGCGTGACCGACCCGGCCACCGGCGTCACCTGCTTCACCACCCCGACCAAGCCGGTCACCGACCTGACCTTCGGCCAGGCCCTGGCCTCGGCGGTGCAGTTCGTGGTCGACAAGTTCCACGTCGACGAGGGCACGCCGGTCAAGAGCGACGAGGCCGACGCCGACAAGGGCAACCGCCCCAACTGCGTGCAGGCCCCGCCGGCCTACAAGGCCCGGCCGCTGACCGGCATCTGGGCGGCGCCGCCCTATCTGCACAACGGCTCGGTGCCATCGCTGTACGCCCTGCTGGGCCCGCCGGGCGAGCGTCCGTCGAGCTTCTGCCTGGGCAACCGCGCCTACGACCCCAAGCTGGTCGGTCTCGACGTCAAGGCCTGCCCACGCGGGGCCTTCAAGCTGGACGTCACCGCCAAGGGCAGCTCCAACAAGGGCCACGAGTTCCGCGACGCCCCGGCCGGGACCAGGGGCGTGGTCGGCCCGGCGCTCAGCGCCGAGGAGCGGGCGGCGGTGATCGAGTTTTTGAAGACGCAGTAGGACCCGTATTCCAACGTATTTGTTTGACCGTATTCCCGAGCTCCCGTCTCAGCTGTTGGCTGGCTAAAACGACGCGTCCGCTCCTGACTCAATGCGGACACCTGAAAAGTCGAGCTGCCGGATTGAGTCCCCCTAAGGTCCGGCGGGGATGGAGAAGGCCTTCGTGACGAACAGGCCGACGATGACGTCGTTACTCCGGCTATCCCAGTCGGCGCGGACGCCGCCTGTCAGCCCGGTCTTGTCCCCGAACAGATAGACCGGCAGGGCGACGGCCCAGTTGTCGTTGCTCGCGTCGTAGGCGACCTTCGGCGCGACGCCAACCTTGGCCTTGGCGAAATCGAGCACGCCGGGCGTCCATCGGCCCTCGAGGGAGAAGATATCCTTCGAGACCTTCCTCACCGGGTCGAGAGAGCCGGTCACGCAGGGGAGGACCGGTCCGGGGCCGGCGAGGCAGGCGGTTTTGGACTCACCCTCCTTGAACGATTCCTCGTGGGCGTACTCGGCGATGACCGTCCAGGTCTGGGCCCCGCCGATCCAGGCGTAGAAGACGCCGGCGCGCCAGGGGGTGCGCTCGACCTCGGTCTTGGCCAGCGTCACCGGGTCGTAGAAGGTGTAGCTCTGGTTTCCGACCTTGCCGGTGACGCCGTAATAGGTCAGCCGGCGCTTGGCGAAGGCCATGTCCAGGGCGCGGTCGTACCGATCCGCCAGCGCCACCCCACCGACCTGAAACGCCAGCTTGGCGCTGCAACCCGGGTAGCCAACGTCAGGGTTCTGTTTCCGGAAGCCCGCTTTGATATCGCCGCAGATGGGCTGCGTCTTCACGATTTGCACCGCGGCCTTGTAGCGCGCCATGAGGTCCGGCTTCTCGATCTTCGACGAGAGATCGCCGTCGCAACGGGCAGCCTTCTTGCCTGGATTCTGCTGCTCGAAGGCGGCCTTCATGTCGGCGCAGATCGTTGGGTCGACTGCTGCTATGGCCTCGTCGAAGCGGTTGGCGAGGTCCGTCCCGCCGACACTGTAGGCAAGCCCGGAATCGCAGGGCTCGGCCGTCTCGCCAGGATTCTGCTGTTCGAACCGAGCCTGGATGTCCTGGCGGCAGACCGCGCTGTTGTCGACAGCGACTGTATCGGCGGCCGGCACCACCAGACGACTCAGCTGGACCTTCACGCTGGTGGCCCCGCCCAGGCCATCCTGCGTCAGGGGCGCGGCGAAGCCGCGCTTCTCGTCGATCGGCGCCGAGAGCGTCACCGATCCCGAGATGAAGCTGCCCTCCGTCTGTCCGATGACATTCCATTGGGCGCCGACCTTGAACGACGCCGTGGTCCCCTCCTGGCTGCTCTCGACGGAAAGGGCGCTGAGCGGCGACACCGACTCCTGCGCGCTGAGCGCCGGCGCGGCGTCCAGCACCGCCTTCGGCGTCACGGCGCCCTGGGCGTGCGTGGTCATCGCGGTGAATAGAACGAGGGCCGCAAGGCCGGCCCCCGCGCAAAGATGCTTGCGGTCAGACATCGAAGGTCTCCTCGTTGGAATTGGCCAGGGTCCTGCCGGGCGGGATGGTGGCCTTGGCGTTGGCGATCAGGTCGCCGTCGATCACCACGCCGCCGATCCCTTCGGCCCCGGGGGCGCCGTGGATTCTCACCCGCAGGCGGTTGGCGCCGGGGTGCAGACCCACAACGCTGACGTCCTGCGGCACGGACACACCGTTGATGAACACGATGGTGGCCGACGGATCGCGAGTGATGGTGGCCGGGATGGTCCCCCCGGCGGCGGGGGCCGAGTCGGGCGCGGCGGCGGCATCGTCTTGAAGCCTCATGTAGGCCCAGTCGGCCAGTTCGTCGAAGAAGCCCTGCCGCAGATGCTCCAGGGTCGCCGCTGCGGCGGAGGTCAGGCGACCGGGCTCTTCGAGCGCGGTTTCGACCACGCGCAGGAACTGGGTCAGGCTCGCCACGTCCCCGAACGCCGAACTCACCAGGCTCAGGGGGCCGAACGGCCGTCCCTGCATCCGCTGGACGGTTTCCAGCAGGAGCGCCTCGATCTCGGCCGCCCGCTTACCCCAGGAACCGTCGGGAGCGCCCCCGGAGGAGTCCGATGCGGACCGCTTGCGCGTCGGTCTGGGCGAGGAGTCCGCGATTCCGGCGGCAACCCGTGCGACGCCGCCCAGCACCACACCGTAGGCCTCGGTGAAGGCGGCGGCGGCGTAGGCGTCGGTGGCGAAGACGTAGCCACCCTGGCCCCAGTCATCGCCCCAGCTGTTGCGGACGATGAACCCCTCGGGGGTGTAGCCCACGAGGGCCACCGCGTGGCCGCCGTTGGCGGTCGCCGGGCGATAGACATCGAGCGTCGGCTGGTTCGAGCCGTTCGCCCAGGTCGCGTCGACATCCAGGCGAACGAGGATCGGGCCGTTGTTGGCCAGCCAGCGGCGCCAGACCACGAGGCTGGGGCCGAGGTTGGTATAGTTGGCGATCTTCAGTCGGGCCGCCTTGGTATAGAAGACCTGCGCCGTGCCGGGGAACAGCCGCCCGCCCTCGAACGGCAGATCCTCGTCGAGGACCGCGCCATACCGGCGCGAGACATCCAGCGATGCCTTCAGGCTGGTGCCCTCGGGCTCGATGAAGGTGGTCGGGGCGGTGGTGAACTCGTCGAGCTCCTTGGAGGCCATCCAGGTGAAGCGCGTGGACAGCCGCTCGCCCTTGGCGATCCAGCCGGCCTGGCTGAAATGGTAGCGCAGCAGGCCGTCGGCCGTTGCCCAGCCGACGCAGGAGCCGGTCTCGTGCTGATTGCCCACGGGCCACCAGGAATCGTCGCGCAGGTCGACCGCCGGCGGCAGGGCCGTGCTGGCCACGCCGGCGAAGACCGCGGCGCCGAAGGTCCAGTCGTCTGTCTGGTCCGGAGACGGCAGGCAGTTGAGGATGCGTCGGGCGCCATCGCCTGGCGAGGTGGAAGTGAATGTCATGGCTGATCCCTCGGTTGATGTGTGGATGGTTGCCGCCCCCGGCCCGTTAGACGTCCCAATAGATCCAGTGCGACAGGTCGTTGACGCGGACCGAGAAGCCGTCGCCCAGGCACTGTTCGAGCGCCGCAAGCGCCGCCGAGATCGCCGCCCCAAGCGCGCCGCCGCCGCCCGCGGCGGCAGCGACGATGGCCGCGATCAGACCGGCCGCGACGGCCTTGCTGATGCAATCGCGGATCTTGTCCTCGTCGGGACCTTCGATGGTGAGAACCAGCCCGTGGTGCAGCTTCTTCATCTCGACATGCGGCATCGGCGTGCCGAACGGGCCGTCGTTCTTCCAGTGGATCGTTCCAGTCGGCTGGATGCTGTCTTCGTAGGTCGCCAGCGTCTGACGCACGATCACCCGCGCCGCGGAGGCCGCAACCGGGCCGGGCTGCGACGCCGTCTCCAGCCGTTCGACGAGCCGGGCCGCGTCCTCAATGGCGTTGGTCGCCGCATGGACCCGCACGCCCTTGCACCAGTCCGGCGCGCTGCCGAGGTACAGGGCGCCCACGGGCCGGATGAGCGGCGCGACGATGCCGGTCGGCGGGTCGGCCTGGAACTCGAAATCCCAGATGCCGTCCGCAGGCGGCCGGACATAGAAGACCGGGGCGCACCGTGGATGGCTCCAACCCGTCGTGGAGACTTCGCCCAGGGCGGCGATCTCCAGCAGGGCAGCGCCTCCTGGAAGTTGGAGGATGTTGGCGCTGACTTGCACGACTTTGTGGATCAACATGGCGAGCTCCTGCATCTGCAGGGGCAATGTTGACGACCCGCGTTCGCCGACCGTCAGACCAGCGTTAATGAGACGTAAAAAATAACACCCGCCACCATTCGCCCTATGGTAGCGTTCCCTGGGCGAACTCGGGGGACTAGATGGCTTTCGTCGCCGCAGGGCCGGCCAGTCGGGAACGCGTCTTCCAACGCCGCCTGATCCTAGCGAAGTCACCCGACGCCTCGCTCGCCGGATCAATCCGCCTCGGCTCCGCGAAGGTTGTCCGGCGCTGCGGCGCCCAGGTCGAAGGTGCGGAATGGCGGTAAAATCCGCCCGCCGGCTCGCCGATCGACTGCCAGGCGACAGCAGGGCGGCGGATGCCAACCCGCCCAGCCGCAAGGTGGTCCGGATCCATCTGGTCGGAGCGATGCAGGCGATGACATACGCGGGCAGCCCGGTTCTGCCCCGCGGCCGCAAGGCCCGCGCCGCGCTTGCGTTGGTGTGCCTGTCGCGCGGCAAGCTCGTCTCGCGCTCTCGTCTGGCGGCCATGCTCTGGGACCGGGTGCCCGAGGCGCAGGCCCGCGCCAGCCTGCGCCAGGCGCTGTCCGAACTGGCTTCGGCCTGGAGTTGCGTGCCAGGCCTGCTGGAGATCGGGCGTGAGCAGGTGCGGCTCCGGGATGAGGCCTGCTGGATCGATGCGGTGGAGTTGCCCGAGGCCAACCGGCCAACGCGTGCCGATGGGGATCAGGACTACCTGGCCGGCCTGTCCGGCACGTTGCTGGAAGACCTGGACGGCATCAGCGCCGCCTGCGACCAGTGGCTGAGAGAGGAGCGGACCCGCTTCGAGACCCGGCTCCGAAAGGCGTGTGAATCGCGCCTGTTCGAGATGGCCGAGCAGGATGCGCCGCAGCAGCAGCGAGCGCAGGTCGCGCGCACGCTGATCGAGCACGACCCGACCCACGAGGGCGCCTGGCAGGCCCTGCTATCGGCGCTGTTGAGTCTGGGTGACCGCGCCCAGGCGATCCGCGAATACCAGCGGTGCCGCGAGGCGCTCAAGGATGCGCTGGACGTAACGCCTTCGGAGGCCACCGAGCGCCTCTACCTCGCCGCGCGGTCGCAGCCGGACGTCCCCGCCTATTCAAAGCTGGCCGAGGCCCCGGCCAGCCCTGGATCAACCTTCGGGGGAAGGCTGCGGGTGGGCATTCTGCCGTTCGTTGCGACGGCGCCGCTGCTCGACCCCTCACTGTGCTGGTCCTTGGGCCTGGATACGGCCGCAGCGCTGGCGCGCTTTCGATGGTTCGACGTCATTGCACCGGTCGGGCTTGCGGCGCTCGACTCCGACCAGGCCGGGCTCGAACGTTCGCTGGCGGAACTCATGGTCGACTATGCGATCCGGGGAACCCTGACCCCCATCGGCGATGGAATCCGTGTGCGCGTGGTTCTTCTGCGGCTGCATGGGCCGGCCCAGACGATCTGGAGCGACAGCTACGACCTGCCCATGGATGCGCTGGGCGAGGCTGATGAGCGGGTCACGACCAAGCTGGTTGCGCGGATCGATCCGGTGATCCTGCAGATCGAGGGCTCGCGCCCCGGACGGCGCGAGGGTTCGGAGGCGACGCGCCTGGTCCTGAAGGCCATTCCGCTGCTCTACAGCCTGGAGCAGCGGCGATACGCCGAGGCCGGCGCAATACTCCGGGAGGCGACTGCCCTGGCGCCGAACGACAGCATGGTGGCGGCCTGGACAGCCTTCTGGTTCCTCTTCCATGTCGGACAGGGTTGGTCGGACGGGCCCGAGCACGACTATGCCGAGGCCGAGCGTCTATCGAGACATGCCATCGACCTGGACCCGGAGAATGCAGAGGCGCTGGGGATCTACGCCCACCTCTGCTCATTCGTGCACCATGACTTCGAAGCGGCGTCCCACTACTTCGACCAGTCGCTGATCCTCAACCCGAGCCTGGCGTTCATCTGGGCGCTCAGCGCGCCGACGAGTTGTTACATGGGCCGGCCTGACGATGCGCTGCGTCGGTTGAAGCGATACCGCGAACTCGCACCGTTCGATCCCTATCACCGACTGTTCGAGTCCATGGACACGATGGTCCACCTGTTCGCGCGCGACTACGAAAAGGCCGCCATGATCGGCCGCCGCGCCGTTCGCGCCAGTCCCACCTTCACCAACGGCTACAAGCCCCTGATCTCGGCACTGGGCCACCTGGGGCTTGGTGATGAAGCCGCGCGGTACATCGCGACCCTCGCGGCGCTGGAACCTGGCTTTTCGATCGCCGCCTTCGCTCGCCGGTATCCGTTCCAGTTCCGCGAGGACCGCGACCACTACATCGAGGGCCTGCGCAAGGCCGGCGTTTCCGAAGACTAGCAAGGGAGATTCGAACCATGCGTTGGCCTGACGATTATAGAGACCCGGCTTCGGTACGCTTTCCGGAGGACCGGTGGGATGCCAAGTTCAAGGGCCGGATTCCGGAGGCCGAGCAGCATCCCGATCGCCTGAAGGCCATCGTCCTCATCGAACCGCCGGATGTGCCGACCAGCCGCGGCGAGCTGGACGCCGTCTTGGCCAAACACCTGGCCAGCGACTTCGCGGCGCGGCTTCAGGACATCAAGGCGGAGAACAAGAAGGCGCCGCCTAGCCTCTTCCTGCCGCTGAACGCCCACGAGGAAGGGCCGAACAAGGAGACCTTCAAGGTCGTCGATAGCGCCATAGATTGGTCGCTACCCTACATCATGTATTTCAAGGCTAGGTGGATGCGAGCGCGCCCCGACCACCTCGACCCGGATATCAAGACCGTCTTCGCCGTTCCCGGCCATCCTGCCTATCCCAGCGGGCATTCGACCCAGGCGCATCTGATGGCCCTCATCGGCTACGAGATCTGTCGCGACCGCGCCATCGGGGCGACTCTTTGGGCGGCCGCCGACCGGATCGCCGAGAACCGCGAGTATGCCGGCGTTCACTATCGCGCCGACAGCGCCTGCGGTGTCGAACTCGCCCGGCAACTGCTGCCGTTCTTCATCGAGGACAACAAGGCCAAAATCCTGGCGGCCCAAAAGGCAGAATGGCCGTAGAGCGGAGACCTTCAAAGCGACCTGGTCGGAAGCGGGCCTATCAACGCCGAAACGTCTGCTTCCGGCCGGGCGTCCAATGTCTGCTCCTGGCGCAAAGCAGACCGTCATTTCTCATCGCGAAGTTCGTTCCGGAAAACGCACTCGCCAGTCCATTCCTCAGTTAAATCCACGCGCCGGCCAGGCCGCCCCTAATGCAGCGTCTCCTCCGGCGGCTTGTTCCGCTTCGCCGCCCGCGCCCGGCTCCACATGTTCAGCGCCTCGACCCCGCCTGAAAACACCATGGCCGCGTAGATGTAGCCCTTGGGCACGTGCATGCCGAAGCCGTCGGCGATCAGCACCGTGCCGATCATCAGCAGGAAGCCCAGCGCCAGCATCACCACCGTCGGGTTCTTGTTGATGAACTCGGCCAGCGGGTCGGCGGCGACCAGCATGACGCCGACCGAGATCAGCACGGCGGCGACCATGATCGGCAGGTGCTCGGTCATGCCGACCGCGGTCAGGATGCTGTCGATCGAGAAGACGATGTCGAGCAGCACGATCTGGACGACGGCCGAGCCGACGTTGGAGATGACCACGTCGGTCTTGTCGAGCACGCCGCCGTTCTCGGTCGCCGGGTCGACCGTGTGGTGGATCTCCTTGGTCGCCTTCCAGACCAGGAACAGCCCGCCGCCGATGAGGATCAGGTCGCGCCAGGAGAAGGACTGCCCGAACAGCGTCAGCACGGGCTCGACGAGCTGGACGATGACGAAGACCAGACTCAGCAGGCCCAGGCGCAGGACCAGCGCGGCGCCGATGCCGATGAACCGCGCGCGGGCGCGCTGATGCTCCGGCAGCTTGTTGGTC
>JAQGIK010000062.1 GCA_028291265.1 Caulobacter sp.
CCACGGGGGAGGGGGACCGCCGGCCCGACTCAGGGCCGGTGGTGGAGGGGGCAGCGCCGGCTTGTCAGAATAGAGAGCGTTCTGGCGCGGCCGTGACACCTGCGTTCGTGGCCAACCCCATCCGCCGGCGCGGCCCCCTCCACCACCGCCTGCGGCGGCGGTCCCCCTCCCCCGTCGCTGCGCGCCGGAGGAGGAACTGGCGCTTGAAGAACCTCGACATGGGATAATGGGCGGCCGCTTCGATAAGGCCGCCGCCCATGCCGATCGCCACCGCAGAGTCGCTTCAATCCGGCTTCAACCGGACCTCATGGCGACTTCAAACCCACTTCAAATCGACTTCAAACCGGCGCGGGGTCAACCCGTTGAAATCGTTCAATACAGGTGCGAAATCACGCCACCTTCACCATCCGCTTGCCGACGTTCTCCCCGGCCAGCAAACCGATCAACGCCCCGGGCAGGCTCTCCAGCCCCTGCAGCACGTCCTCCTGCACCTTGATCTGGCCGCTCGCCGTCCAGGTCTGCAGGTCGGCCATGGCCCGGTCGTTCATCTCCGCGAAGTCGCTGACGATGAAGCCCCGAAGCAGCAGCCGCTTGGTGACGATCAGCCCCGGCACCCCGCGCGGCCCGAACGGGGCGGCGCTGTCATACTGCGAGACCGCCCCGCAGCAGGCGATCCGCCCATGCACGTTCATCTGGAACAGGCAGGCCTCGAGGATCTCGCCGCCGGTGTTGTCGAAATAGACGTCGATGCCCTTCGGGGCCGCCGCCTTGAGGTCCTTGAACAGGTTGCCGCCCTTGTAATCGACCGCCGCGTCGAACCCGAACTCGTCCTTCAGCATCTGGCACTTGGCCGCCCCGCCGGCGATGCCGACCACCCGGCAGCCCTTCAGCCTGGCGATCTGCCCGACGAACAGCCCGACCGAGCCGGCCGCCGCCGACACCACCACCGTCTCCCCGGCCTTCGGCTGGCCGCACTCCAGCAGCCCGAAATAGGCCGTCAGCCCGGCCACGCCGTAAACGCTGAGCAGATTGGTCAGCGGCTCGATCCGCGGCAGCTTCGCCAGCCGTTTCGCCGGCAGCACCGCATACTCCTGCCAACCGGTGTCGGCGAACACCAGGTCCCCGGCCGTCAGATTGTCGGCCTTCGACTCCACCACCTCGGCCAGCGCCCCGCCGGCCATCACATCGCCCGCCTGCAGGGCCGAACGATAGGTCGCCCCCTGCATCCAGGCCCGGTTGGCCGCATCGAGGCTGACGTACAGCACCTTGAGCAGCACCTCGCCCTCGCCCGGCGAGCCGACCGTCCCTTCGGCCTGGCGGAAATGGGTGGGCTCCAGCTTGCCCTTGGGCAGGTCGGCGAGGACGATCTGGCGATTGGCGGTCATGGCGGCGCTCCCTTTTCGACAGCTTGGCGCCGTTGGCCTCGCCAGAGAACCCCGCTACTCACCCTCCATGAGCGCAATCCTCCTCGGCGTCCTGCCCGTCTTCGCCATGATCGCGCTCGGCTGGGCCCTGAAGGCCAGCAAGTTCATTCCCGAAGAGCACTGGCCCGCCATCGAGCGGATCACCTACTTCGTCTTCTACCCGGGCTTCCTGGCGCCGGCGGTCTGGCAGGCCGACTTCTCCGCCCTCTCGGCCGGGCCGCTGGCCATCGGCACGATGAGCGGCATCGCCATCGTCGCCATCGGCGTGCTGCTGGCCAAGCCGCTGCTCAGGCTGTCGGACGCCGCCTTCACCTCTGTTTTCCAGGGCAGCCTGCGCTGGAACGCCTTCGTCTTCCTGCCGCTGGTGGCGGTGGTCTACGGTCCAAAGGGCGCCGGCCTGGGCGCGATGATCATGGGCGCCCTGATCCCGGCCATCAACATCGTCTGCGTGCTGGTCATGAGCCGCTGGGGCGAGGGCCAGGGCGGCGGCATCAGGTCGGCGCTCAAGGGCCTGGCCCAGAACCCCGTGCTCTGGGGCTGCGGGATCGGGGCGCTGCTCAACCTCCTGCACATCCCCAAGGCCCCGGTGGTGATGAACACGGTCGGCCTGCTCTCCGACGCCGCCTTCGCGCTCGGCCTGCTGGTCGCCGGAGCCGGTCTCAACTTCGCCTACGTCCGTCGCCGCCAGCTGCTGATCGCCTCGGTCAGCGCCATCAAGATCCTCATCCTGCCGGTCCTGATGTGGGGCATCACCCGCCTGGCCGGCGGCGACGAGACGGCCCAGGGCATCGCCCTCCTCGCCGGCTCGGCCCCCGGCGCCGCCGCCTCCTACGTGCTGGCCCGCCAGATGGGCGGCGACGCGCCGCTCATGGCCGGCATCGTCGCCCTGACCACGGCCGCCAGCCTGCTGACGATTCCGCTGCTTCTGCTGCTCTTCCACCTGCCGTGACTTGGCGGGAGCCGCCGACCGCTCTAAGAGGGCGGCTCATGACGGCGAGCGCCCCGGGAATCGACGACCTCCGAAGCAGGACCTTCCCGTTTCCGTTCCGCCATTTCCTGTCGGCGGGCGACCTCAACATCGTTCAGGTCACCGAACTCCTCGACCTCGCCGACCACTTCGTCGATTTCAATCACCGCGCCTCCAAGAAGCTCGACCTCTTGAAGGGCCGGACGGTGATGAACCTGTTCTTCGAGCCCTCGACCCGCACCCAGTCCAGCTTCGAGATCGCCGCCAAGCGCCTCGGGGCCGACACGGTCAACATGAGCCCGCGCTCCTCGTCGATGACCAAGGGCGAGACGCTGATCGACACCGCCGTCACCCTCAACGCCATGCAGCCGGACATCCTCATCGTCCGCCATGGCTCGAGCGGCGCCGCCGCCCTGCTGGCCCAGAAGGTCGGCTGCAGCGTCGTCAACGCCGGCGACGGCCAGCACGAACACCCCACGCAAGCCCTGCTCGACGCCCTGGCCATGCGCCGCGCCTTCGGAACGCTCGCCGGTCTCACCGTCGCCATCTGCGGCGACGTCGCCCACAGCCGCGTCGCCCGCTCCAACGTCGCCATGCTCAGCGTCCTGGGCGCCGAGGTCCGCCTCGTCGGCCCGCCGACCCTCATTCCGGCCGGCGCGGAACACTGGGGCGTCGAGATCCATCACGACATGAAGACCGGCCTCAAGGGCGTCGACGTGGTGATGATGCTGCGCCTGCAGCTGGAGCGGATGCAGGGCGCCCTGGTGCCCTCGACGCGGGAGTACTTCCGCTTCTACGGCCTTGATCGCGAACGGCTTTCCTACGCCGCCAGCGGCGCCAAGGTGATGCACCCGGGGCCCATGAACCGCGGCGTCGAGATCGACAGCGATGTCGCCGACGACCCCGCCGTCAGCCTGATCCAGAACCAGGTCGAGATGGGCGTCGCCGCCCGCATGGCCGTTCTGGCCAGCCTCGCCCACCGGCTGGACAACGCCTGATGGCCCGGCCGCAACCCACCGCCTTCCAGAACGCCCGCCTGGTCGATCCCGAGAGCCGCTACGATGGCCCCGGCTCCCTGATCGTCTCCGAAGGCGTCATCGCCGACGTCGCCAAGGGCCGTGAATTCAAGAACTTGTCGGGCGATGTTCGCGTCATCGACTGCGAAGGCGCCATGCTGGCCCCCGGCCTCATCGACCTGCGGGTCAAGACCGGGGAGCCCGGGGCCGAGCCCAAGGAAACCCTGAAGTCCGCCGCCCAGGCCGCCGCGGCCGGCGGCGTCACCTCGATGGTCGTGCAGCCCGACACCGACCCGGCCATCGACGATCCGGCCATGGTCGACTTCATCCTGCGCCGGGCCCGCGACATCGAGCTGGTCAACGTCTACCCGGCCGGCGCCGCCACCAAGGGCCTCAAGGGCCAGCAGCTGGCCGAGATCGGCCTGATGCGCGACGCCGGCTGCGTCTTCATCACCGACGTCGATCATTCGATTGTCGATTCAAGGGTCTTCCGCCGCATCCTGGCCTACGCCAAGGCCTTCGACATGCTGGTCGCCCACCGCCCGGCCGACCCCTGGCTGACCGGCGACGCCGGCGCCACCGAGGGCGACTTCGCCGCCCGGCTCGGCATCCCCGCCGCCCCGACCGCCGCCGAGACCATCATGCTCGAGCGCGACCTGGCCCTGGCCGAACTGACCGGCGCCCGCCTGCTGGTCGACCAGATCACCTGCGCCGCCAGCCTGGAGGCGCTTCGGCGCGCCAAGGACCGCGGCGTCAAGGTCCATGCCAGCGTCTCGATCAACCACCTCAGCTTCAACGAGCTCGACATCGGCGACTACCGCACCTTCGCCAAGCTCGACCCGCCCCTGCGCAGCGAAGCCGACCGCCAGGCCCTGATCGACGCCCTGGCCGACGGCCTGATCGACGTCGTCGTCTCGGCCCACGCCCCGGCCCCGGCCGAGGACAAGCGCCTGCCCTACGCCGAAGCCGCGCCCGGCTCGGTCGGCCTGGAAACCCTGCTGCCCGCCCTGCTGGCCTTCCACCACGACGAGCGCGTGCCCCTGGTCGACCTGATCCGCGCCGTCACCCTGGCCCCGGCCCAGCTCCTCAACCTGCAGGCCGGCCGCATCGCCCCCGGCGCCCCGGCCGACCTCGTCCTCTGCGACCTCGGCGCCCCCGTCATCGTCGACGCCGACAAGCTGCGCTCCAAATCCAAGAACTCCGCCTTCGACGGCCGCCGCCTGCAGGGCCAGGTGCTGATGACCCTGGTCGACGGCCGCGCGGTCTACCGCACCACCGACTAGGTGCGTGCTTCGACACGCGGCCTGCGGCCGCTGCTCAGCATGACTCGCTTGGGAGTAGCTAAAAAGGTCAGTCATCCTGAGCAGCCCGCGCAGCGGGCGTGTCGAAGGACGCACGAACGCACCGCCCCTCTTGCAGCCCACGACCAATCCGTCGCATCGTCCAAGTCTCGGGAGGAACAAACATGGAATCCTTGGCCGGCGCCGCCGTCCTCACGCTCGGGTTGGTCGCCATCGGCGGCTATCTGCTGGGCTCGATCCCGTTCGGGCTGCTCAGCGCCCGCATCGCCGGCATCGACATCCGCACCGTCGGCTCGGGCAACATCGGCGCGACCAACGTGCTGCGCACCGGCCGCAAGGATCTGGCCGCCCTCGCCCTGATCGGCGACTCCGGCAAGGGCGCCCTGGCCGTGCTGCTGGCCGGCCTGCTGACCCACTGGACCCCGCTGGCCATGGCCCTCGCCGCCGGCGCCGCCTTCACCGGCCACCTCTTCCCGGTCTGGCTGAAGTTCAAGGGCGGCAAGGGCGTGGCCACCTTCTTCGGCACCATGCTGGCTATCGCCTGGCCCGTCGGCCTGCTGGCCGGCGTCACCTGGCTGCTGGTCGCCTTCCTGTTCCGCATCTCCTCCCTGGCCGGCCTCGCGGCCGTCGCCCTGGCCCCCTTCTTCGCCCTGGCCACCGAACAACCCTACCCCGTCGTCGTCCTGGCGGTGTTCATGGCCGTGCTGGTCTTCTTCCGCCACCGCGAGAACATCGCCCGCCTGCTCAAGGGCCAGGAGCCCCGGATCGGCGGCAAGAAGGACCCACCGCCGGCCGACGGCCCGTCGGACGCCCAGGCCTAGGTCCTGCCCATGACGGACGAGGAGCGCCTCGCCTGGCTGCGTCTGGCCCGCACCGAACAGGTCGGCCCGGTCGCCTTCGAGAACCTGGTCGGCCGCTACGGCTCGGCCGGCGCGGTGATGGACGCCCTGCCAGGTCTCGTCCAGCGAGCCGGCCGCTCGGGCCCGCTCCGCATTCCCACACGCGATGACGCCCGGCGCGAGCTCGACGCCGGCCACCGCATCGGGGCCAAGCTACTCTGCGCCTGCGAACCGGCCTTCCCCTACCTGCTGGCCGCCCTCGACCCGCCGCCGCCGCTGATCTGGGTCCTCGGCGACCTCGCCATCGCCAGCCGCCCGACCGCCGCCATCGTCGGGGCCCGCGTCGCCTCGGCCGGTGGCCAGAAGTTCGCCCGCGGCCTGGCCGCCCAGCTCGGCGAGGCCGGCGTCACCGTCATCTCCGGCCTGGCCCGGGGCATCGACGGCGCCGCCCACCAGGGCGCCCTGCCGACCGGAACCATCGCCGTGCTCGGCGGCGGTCCCGACGACATCTACCCGCCCGAACACAGCGCGCTGCACGCCCAGATCGCAGAGCGCGGCGCCATCGTCTCCGAAAGCCCGCCCGGCTACCGCGCCCAGGCCCGTGACTTCCCCCGCCGCAACCGCATCATCTCTGGCCTGTCGCTGGCCGTGGTGGTCGTCGAGGCCGAGCTGCGCTCCGGTTCCCTGATCACGGCCCGCCTGGCCAATGAGCAGGGCCGCGAGGTTCTCGCCGTGCCCGGCTCGCCGCTCGACCCCCGCGCCAAGGGGACCAACGACCTGATCCGCCAGGGCGCCCAGATGTGCGAGACCGCCGAGGACGTGCTGACCGCCATCCGCGACATGTCCCTGCGCGAACGGGACCCGCCCGTCTGGAAGGGCCCCGCCATCAGCGACCGCGAGGTCGACGCCGTCCGCGAGCGCCTCGCCGAGCTGCTGTCGCCGACCCCGGTCTCGCGCGACGAGCTGGTCCGCGCCACCGGCGCGCCGGTCCCTGTCGTCCTGGCGGCCCTGACCGAACTGGCCCTGGCCGGCCGCGCCGAACTGCTGCCCGGTGGTATGGTCGCGCAGGCCTGACGCCGTACCCAAGTTTCAAACTGGCGTTCAAACACCTGTTCGGCCATGATGGGGCCAACAAACCAGAAACTGCGGAGACTTCGGGATGGACGCGCAATCGAACTGGACCGGCCTCGACGCCGACCGCCTGGAACGCATCGGCGAGCACCTGCAAAAGCAGTACATCGACAAGGGCCGCATCGCCGGCTGCCAGATCGCCGTCACCCGCCACGGCCACCCCGCCTACAGCGCCGTGTTCGGCAGCATGGACCTCGAACGCCAGAAGCCCATGCAGGAAGACACCATCTTCCGCATCTATTCGATGACCAAGCCGATCACCTCGGTCGCCCTGATGACCCTGTTCGAGCGCGGCTTCTTCCAGCTCGACGATCCGGTCCACCGCTTCTTCCCCGAGTGGAAGGCCCAGCGCGTCTGGGTCAGCGGCGAAGGCGACGACATGGTCACCGCGCCGCTTGATCGCCCGGTCAGCGTTCGCGACGTCCTCACCCACATGAGCGGCCTGACCTACGGCGGCGGCCTGCCCGGGGTCGGCATCCAGCACCCGGTCGACAAGGTCTACCGGGCCCTGAAGGTGCGCAGCCTCGGCGGGGCCGACACCCTGCCCGAATTCATGGCCAAGCTGGCCCAGGTCCCCCTGCTGTTCCAGCCCGGCACGAAGTGGATGTACAGCCTGGCCACCGACGTCTGCGGGGCCCTGGTCGAGCGGATCAGCGGCGTGCCCTTCGACAAGTACCTGCAGGACGTCATCTTCGATCCGCTGGGCATGGTCGACACCGCCTTCCATGTGGCGCCGGAGAAGGCCCACCGCTTCGCCTCCAACTACCAGCGCAACCCCGACAAGACCCTCGGCCTGATGGACGACGCCGGAACCAGCGCCTACCTCAAGCCGGCCGGCTTCCTGTCCGGCGGCGGCGGCCTGACCGGGACCTGCGCCGACTACATGCGCTTCTGCGAGATGCTGCGCCGGGGCGGCGAGCTGGACGGGGTCCGCATCCTCGGCTCGCGCACCCTCGACCTGATGACCCGCAACCACCTGCCCGGCGACCAGGACCTGACCGAGATGGCGCTCGGCAGCTTCTCCGAAACCGCCAACAGCGGGGTCGGCTTCGGCCTGGGCTTCGCGGCCACCATGGACGTGGTCACCACCGGCGCGCTGGGCGAAGGCGACTTCTACTGGGGTGGCGCGGCCTCGACCATCTTCTGGGTCGACCCGCACGAGGAGCTCAGCGTCGTCTTCATGACCCAGCTGATGCCGTCGGGCGCCTTCAACTTCCGCGGCCAGCTGAAGAACATCATCTACTCGGCGATGGTCGACTAGCTCTTGGGTGGCGGCTCGGTGACTGGCTGGGCCTCGACCCAGTCGCCGGGCCGCTCCTGGCGCACCCAGCGCCAGCCAACGGCGTCATCGTGGTTGCCCCTGGGATCAACGCGGCTCGCGCTGGCGGCCGCGAGCAGTCCGGCGCGACCTTTGGCGGCGCAACCGCCCTCCTCGACCACGACACCCGGATAGGGTTCGAGGGTCTGGCGGCGCGGCTTTCCGCCCTCGGTCTTGCTGCCGTCCGGCGGCGGGGGTCCGCATTTCAACCGCCAGGTGCGCAGCGCTATCATTTGGCCGGCCTCGTCGAGCCGCACGCCATCGACACCGTGGTAGCCGTAGAATCCGTCGGCTCCGGGATCGGTGGGGCCGATTTGAGCCACCTGGAAATCGTCGGACACGCCGACGCGCATGGCCTTCATGAATCCGGGATCGTTCTCCACCGCCCAGTCCGGATGGGCGGCCTCGCCCCGTCGGACGATGAAGGCCTGGTCACAGTCCCAGGCCGGCAGGTCCGACGCCGGATCGACCGAACAGCCTTCGCCGGCCCAGACCCCGTCCCTGGCCGGCGGCAGGGCGTCGCGGTCAGCGGCGAACAGAACCGGCGTCTTCGTGGTCAGCACATCGTCGTTACAGGCGGTCAGGCCCACGGCGGCGAGCAATAGAGCTACGGATAACAGTCTCATCACGACCTCCTCACGCCCCCGTGAACAGTGCGTGAGAGTCGCGTGATTGTCCAGCCGGCTTATTTGTCGCCGTCACGCACCCAGCGGCTGTCTTCGCCGTTGGCCCCGCCGTCCTCGAAATGCTCGGACAGGCCCGCCGCGCCGATCAGCGCCGCCTTGCTTTCCGGCGCGCAACCGGACAGGTCGTCGTCCATGATCATGCCCGGCGAGGGCTCCAGCGAACCGTAGCGCGGATTGCCGTCGGGCTTCTTGGCGTCCTTGGGCGGCGGCGGTCCGCACTGCACCATCCAGCCGCTGTAGGCGACGATGCGGCCTTCCCTGTCGGTCTTCAGCGGCTTGAGGCCCATGTAGGCGTAGAGGGTCGCCGCCTTGCCGTCGTCGCCCTTCTTGTCGTCGTCGATGCGGATCTGCAGCACGCGCGGATCGCCGGCCGCCAGGACGAAGGGCACGTTGAAGGCCTCGCCCTTCTCGCTGACCCCGGTCATCGCCGAGCCCTTGATGACCACCCAGTGGGCGCATTCGGGCCATTTGGTCGGCCGGGCCTTGATATCGAACTTGCAGTCCTTCTCCGGATTGACCCACAGACCCTCACGCAGGGCCGGTGTTCCCTGGTCCTCGGCCAGGAAGGTCGGCTCGGTGGTGATCACCATGTTGCAGGCCGACAGCGATGCGGCGAGCCCCGCCGCCGCCAGTCCCTTGAGCGCGATCCGATGCCACATGCTTAATCCCCCTTCGAAGCCTATTAAGCATTATCGCCCATTGCTCGGATGTCTACGAGGAGAGTCGCCCGTGCCCATGCCCGCCGCCGAACTGGAACGCCGCCTGAGCGAGGCCTTCCCGGACGCCGAGATCACCATCACCGACCTGGCGGGCGACGGCGACCACTACAAGGCCCGCATCGTCTCCCCCGTCTTCGCCGGCCTGCCGCGGGTGCGCCAGCACCAACTGGTCAACAAGGCTTTGTCGGATGTGCTCGGCACCGTGCTTCACGCCCTCGCCCTCGAAACCGCAGCCCCTTAAGGACGCCATGCGCTACCGCCCCTTCGGCGCTACCTATGGAATGGCCGTTTCGGTGGTCACGCTGCTGCTCGACGACTCCAGCCGCAAGTCGGCCCGCGACTGGCGCGAGCTGATCGAGGCGGCGATGGGCGCCGGCATCAACAGCTTCATGCTGGATGGTCACGGCGACCCTATGCTGGACGGCCTGGCCCAGGCCCTCGCCGGCATCGAGCGGCGGCTGATCTTCCTCGCCTGGCGAGCGCCCACGGTCGGCAATCTCGACCACACCACCGGCATGCTCCTGCGCCGGCTGGACACCGACTACATCGACCTCCTGGTTGTCGAGGACCTCGATCAGCTCGAGTTCGCCCGCACCGTCAAGCACAGCCGCGCCGCCCGCCAGATCGGCATCTCGGGCTCCGGTGAACTCCTCGACCTGGCGCTGAAGCGCGGCGGGGTCGACTGCCTGATCGCCCCCTACAATCTCACCTCCATGGGCAAGGAGCGGGTTCGCCTGAAGACCGCTTCGGAGGGCAACATTCCGGTGATCGCCCGCGACGTCTGCCCGGCCGCACTGACCGGCGAGGACAAGCCCGGCCTGATCCCCAAGGGCTGGTTCAAGAAGAAGCCGAAGATCAGCGCCCGCAGCGCCTATCACTTCCTGGAAGACACGCACGGTTGGACCGGCGAGGAAATCTGCCTTGCCTACGCCCTGTTCGAGCCGGCGGTGGCCAGCGTGCAGATGCAGGTCGACAGCCTTGAGCGGCTGACCCGGCTGGCTGCCGTGCCCGAGCGCGAGTTGCCCACCGGCGTCGCCGCGCAGATCGAGATGGCGCGGTTTTCGGCCAATCAGAAGCGTTGATCGTCGAGGCTTGATCGCCGGGGTTCTTGACCCGGAGCCCTGCGGCGCCTAGCTGAGGGGCAAGTTTTCTTTGAGGATCTGATCCCATGTCCGACGCAGCCCCCTCCACGGAAGCAGTGGCCGATCGCGTCCAGGCCTTCATCGCCGGCGCCGTGGCCGAGAACCCCGTCGTGGTGTTCATGAAGGGCGAGCCGGACCAGCCGCGCTGCGGCTTCTCCTCGCAGGTCGTGCAGATTCTCGACCATCTGGAAGTCGATTTCGTCGGCGTCGACGTGCTGCAGTCCGAAGAGCTGCGCCAGGGCATCAAGACCTACAGCGACTGGCCGACCATCCCGCAGCTCTACGTCAAGGGCGAGTTCGTCGGCGGCTGCGACATCATCCGCGAGATGTATCAGGCCGGCGAACTGAAGACCTTCCTGCAGGGCCAGGGCGTCCTGCCCCAAAATACCTAGGACGTGAGCCGGAGTCTGACCCCACCAGACGGCCGCCAGACCTTCACCCTCGATTTCACGCCGACCGTGGCCGACATCGACGAGAACGGTCACGTCAACAATGTGGTCTATCTGGGCTGGATGCAGGACCTGGCCACCGGCCACTGGCGCGCCCGCCTGCCCGCCGAAGAGCAGTCGAAATGGGCCTGGGTCGCCCTGCGCCACGAACTCGACTACCGCCGCGCCCTGCTGCCGCACGAGACGGCCAGCGCCGTCACCTGGATCGGCGAGCGGCGCGGGCCGCGCATGGACCGCTTCTACCGGATCGACGGCCCCGACGGCGAGATGTGCTCCCAGGGCCGCTCCGAATGGTGCCTGATCGACTCCGTCACCCGCCGGCCCATGCGCGTGCCGGAGTGGATGGAGCGGATGTTCAGCGAGACGCCAGCGGATTGACGATGGCCACCGCCTGGCCGGGCTTGAGGCCCAGTTCGGCATAGGTGAAGGCGATTTCCATCGGCTGCGGCGCGGCCTTGCAGGCATCGACCTTCTTTCGGCCAAAGGCCACCGCCACCCGATTTCCCGCCTTTTCGACGAACCAGGCGATGTCGTCCTTGGCCGTGCAGCCGGTCGAGGTCACCCGGATGACCAGGGTGTCGGCCCGTACTTCCGCACTCAGCAGAGGCTCCAGCTCGACCATGCCGGCGTCCGGCGAGGAATAGACCGCCTTGGTGGCGCAGGCCGAAACCAGGAACAGGGCGGCGAGCAGGGCGTGGCGGCGTGTCATGCGACAACAAAGACAGAGCCGCGATAGTTGTCTAGCCTCGCTTAAGCTGACGGAGGCCCCATGCGCGCAATCCTTCCCCTGATCGCCCTGCCCCTGGCCTTCTCGCCCTTGACCGCCTCGGCGATCCCGCCGCCGCCGATACCGATCGAGCAGGTGGTCGAAACCATGGCCGGCGCCGCCATGAAGCAGACCGGCGCCCGGGGACTGGCCATCGCGGTTGTCGAGGAGGGCCAGGTCACGCTGGTGAAGACCTGGGGCGAGCGAAACGCCGCCGGCGATCCGCTGACCCCCGATACCGTGATGTACGGCGCGTCGCTGACCAAGGCGGTCTTCGCCTACACGGTGATGCAGCTGGTCGACGAAGGCCGCATCGACCTGGACGCGCCGATCTCGACCTACCTCAGCAAGCCCCTGCCCGCCTACACGGGCTTCGGCGACGACTATGCGCCGTACGAGACGCTGAAGGACGAGCGCTGGCGGAAGATCACCCCGCGCATGCTGCTCACCCACAGCGCCGGCTTCAGCAACTTCTTCTGGGACAATCCGGGCGAGCAGTTGGTCATCCATTTCGAGCCCGGCAGTCGTTACGCCTACAGCGGCGACGGCATGATCCTGCTGCAGTTCGTTCTGGAGAAGGGGCTCGGCCTCGATCTCGGGGCGGAGATGCAGCGCCGGGTCTTCGACCGCTTCGGCATGAAGAACACCAGTATGAAATGGCGGCCCGATTTCGCCGCCAACCTGGCCGACGGCTGGCATGAGGACGGCAAGGCCGAGGTTCACGACGAGCGCAGCCGCGTCCGCGCCGCCGGTTCGATGGACACCACCATCGGCGACTTCGCCAAATTCTCCGCCGGCTTCATGCGCGGCGACGGGCTGACGCCGGCCTCGCGCGCCGAGATGCTCAAGGCCAGCCTGCCGATCACCACGGCCAGCCAGTTCCAGACCCTGCAGCCCGAACTGCCGCCGGAAAAACGGCGCAAGGACCTCGCCGCCGGGCTCGGGGTGGTGGTGTTCGAAGGGCGCTATGGCCACGGGTTCTTCAAGGGCGGCCACAACGAGATGACGGCCAACACCTGGGCCTGCATCGAGCTTGGCAAGCGATGCGTGATCATCCTGTCGAACGACGTCCGGGCCGAAAAGGCCTTTCCCGGCATTGTCTCCGCGGTCCTGTCGGAGGCCGCCGGCGTACCCTACGACTGGGAGTACGGCTTCAGGCCCAACGCCCCGTCGGCCGCCGCGCCGCCCTAGGTCAGACCGCCGGTTGCAGACAGGCGGCGGCGCGACCTGAGCGCAGCGCGCAACCGCTTTAGGCCCATTTCGTGGGTCATTTTCGCAGTTAGACCTCGCTTCGTTCGGCGAACCCCGTACAGTTTTGGCAGGACGATCCGCCCGGGGGGCCGGACATGGACGAGGCCGAGCTGCGCCGGCAGGAACTGTCGGGCCAGAGAATACCCCGCACCATCATCGACGCGGTTCGCGCCCACCCGCGCTTCGCCGAGGCGGCTCGCCGCGCCGCCACCGCCTCGGCCCGGCTCTATCAGACAGACGCCCTGATGTTCCGGGCCCTGCGCGACACCAGCCGCTGGGTCTGCGGCGTCTGGGCCCTCTACCTGCACGCCACCGAGGGCGGCCTGACCCACGCGCGGCTGAAGGATCTCTGCGTCGAGGCCAACCTGCTCAGCCCCGGCACGGCCTATGCCGTGCTGATCCAGCTGCGGGTCATCGGCTATGTCGAGCTGCTGCCCTACGACGTCGACGGCCGGATCCGCGCCTACCGGCCCACGGCCAGGATGACCCAGGCCTTCCGCCGCCGCATGCGCCACGACGTCGAGGCCGCCGGCCTGATCGACCCCAGCGTCGCTCCGGCCTTGGCCCGCTGGGACGAGCCGCAAGTCTTTCAGGCCATGATGCGCCGGCTCGGCCAGGGCATCCGCGACTCGGTGGCCGTCCACGACGCCGACCGCCCGTCGCTGCACCTGTTCGCCAAGCGGATCGCCGGCATGCCGGCGCTCTACAACATCCTGGCGCTGGCCGAGCCCGACGACGACTTTCCGCCGCGCCGGCCGATCCGCATCAACCTGGCCGAACTCTCGCGCCGCTGCTCGGTGTCGCGGACCCATATGCTGCGGCTGCTGCGCGACATCGAGGCGGCGGGCCTCCTCGCGCCGGCCGACCACGACGGCGAAATGGTCATGACCCCCTTCATGCGCGAGGAGGTCGAGGTCTTCTACGCCATCTATCTGGTCGGCCTGATCATCAGCGCCCGCGAGGCGGCCGGGACGCCGGACGCCGGCGGCGAGGCCCCGCCCTGGGAGGACTGGATGCGCGAGCTGATGCAGCAGGACGCCCCGCGCCTGGCCCGGCTGCGCAGCGCCTGAGGGCAAAGAAAAAGGGCCCCGGATTGCTCCGGGGCCCTTCGATCTCTTGGTCCGAAAGAAACGCTTACGAGGCGTAGAATTCGACGACCAGGTTCGGCTCCATCTTCACCGGGTACGGCACTTCGGCCAGTTCCGGAGCGCGGACGAAGGTCGCCGAGAAGGCGCGCAGGTCCACGGTGATGTAGTCGGGGTGGTCACGCTCGGGCGAACCGAGGGCTTCCAGAACCAGCGCCATGTTGCGCGACTTTTCACGGACGGTGACGACGTCGCCGGCCTTCACGCGGTAGCTGGCGATGTTCACGCGCTTGCCGTTGACCTGCACGTGGCCGTGGTTGACGAACTGGCGGGCGGCGAAGACGGTCGGCACGAACTTGGCGCGGTAGACGATCGCGTCCAGGCGGCTTTCCAGCAGCGCGATGAGGTTTTCCGAGGTGTTGCCCTTGCGGCGCGCGGCTTCGGTGTAGGTCTTGGAGAACTGCTTCTCGGTCAGGTTGCCGTAGTAGCCCTTGAGCTTCTGCTTGGCCTTCAGCTGCAAGCCGAAGTCGGAGACCTTGGACTTGCGGCGCTGGCCGTGCTGGCCGGGGCCGTAGGAACGCTTGTTGACCGGGGATTTCGGACGGCCCCAGATGTTTTCGCCCATCCGGCGGTCGATTTTGTACTTGGCGCTGTGGCGCTTGGACATAAGTCACTCATCAATTGTCGATCCGGGCCGGCAACCCCGTCAGTGGGGCCACGATCTCAACGGCGGCTACGGATCACCCGTCATGTGTTCCAACACCGTCCGGCGAGCCGGCGGCGTGGAAGGCGCGGTGTATGACGGCGCGGGGACGCCAAGTCAAGGCTGGGGCGGCGCCATTGGCATACCACCGCTATGCAACCCTATGCATGCGGGGTCATCACTGCTATCAATAGTTGCATTCGTTCGCCCGTCCCGTGCGTACGGAATCAACCCAGGAGACCGCCATGCGACTGCCCACTCCCCAGTTCATAGCTGCCGGGGCATTCACCGTTCTGCTCGTCATCGCCGGCGACGCGGCGGCGGGACGGAAGGTCGACAGCAAGGATTTCGGCAAAGGCTGCTACATGTTCTGCATGGACGGTAGCTGGGGCGTCGATAACGAGACCGGGTATTGGCGTTGCTCCAGCGGCACCGTGGAGAAGAGCAAGGAGTGCCGCTTGGTCGCCGGGGATACGGGTTTGACCGCGCAGAAGCGGGATCTGGGCATGTCCGTTCGGGTCACTGAGCCCCCGTCGCCGAAGACGGAGGCCGCCGCCCCGCCGGCCGCCGCGCGGAAGCCGAACTGAGGCCCACCGCGCCCGAATCGGCGGCGCGGGTCCGGTGGCGCGGGAATCGTGTCAGCCTTCCGCCGGATCCGTATCCGCCATCTGGGGCGCCTGATCCCGCGCCTCCAGCGGCCGTCCAAGCTGCGGCGACCAGTCGATCAGCCTTTGCATGGTCGGCCCCTGGATAGCCACGACGATCTTCCTCTCGGTGATGCTGCGGATCTCCACCGCCGCCCCCTCGATGCCGCCGCCCAGCGACGGCGACACCGGCAAGGCGGCGTCGGCCTCGGCCAGCCAATCGGCCATCTTCTCGTTCAGGACCCGCTCGCCCGGCGTCGCCGGATCGGCCAGTTGGTCGAGCAGCAGCCGCCGGCCGGTCCGCCGCATCAGCGGCCCTTCGGGCGCGGCCGAGGTCTCGTAGCGCGTCAGGGTGAGGATGGCCGGGGCCTTGGCGAAACTGTTCTCCAGATCGTCCGTGCGCTGGTCGTAGGCCCATTCGAGGCAGACCGGATCGTCGGCGCAGGCCGTGCGGGCGTACTTCAGGAAGGAGCGCTGGCCCTCCAGCAGCCGACTTCGCTGGCTGACCGGGTATTTCTCAAGCTGCGCCCTGTAGCTCTGCGCCATCCGCTGGTCCGCCTCGGCCAGGGCCGGATTTTCGCAGGCCATCCGTTCGACCGAGGCCCTGGCCTTCGCACAGTCGAAACTGGGGCCCATAGCCTTGGGGGGCGGCGCCTTCGCGACCACCTCGACAACCGGGGCGGCGACCTTCGGCGCCGGCGGCGCCTCTTGCTCACACGCCCCCAAAACCGCCGCGAGCGAAGTCGCGGCCGCCACAAGACAAGCCTTCCTTTTCATGGTTGTTCCGCCAGGAAGCCCGGCCGGTCCATCCGGCCGTCGCTCCGGTAACGATGTTCATCGCTTCCCCTTTTGTTCCGCAAATCAACGGTACGTGTCCGGCGCCTTGTTTTGCCGCCTTCCCCTGCGCAAAGTCGCCGCGAGCACGGGAATCGCCATGGCCGACACCTCCTCTCCATCCCGCATCGTCGCCATCGTCGGCGGCGGCTTCAGCGGGACCTTGCTGGCCCTCAAGCTGACAGCGGCGCGGCCGGCCTGGCGCATCCTGCTGATCGATCCGGCCGTGCGGCCCGGCCGCGGCCTGGCCTACGGCGCCTGCGAGCCCTACCACCTGCTCAACGTGCCGGCCCACCGCATGGAGACGGGGCTCACCCCGCCGTTCCAGGACTGGCTGTCGGGGGCCGGCCGCCACCTCGACGAGGCGCTGGTCGAGGCCGAGGGCGTCCTGGCCGACGCCTTCCTGCCGCGCAGCCTGCTCGGCGACTACCTGCAGGAACGGCTGGAGGACGCCAAAGCTCTCAAGGAGGGGGCCGAGGACGATGGCCCGGGCCTGGCCACCGTGCGCGGCGAGGCGGTCGCGCTGCTCGATCCGCCGCGTCGGGGCGTCCGCCTGCTCGACGGCCGCGAGATCGCCTGCGACCTGCTGGTGCTGGCCACCGGCAACCTGCCGCCCCGCGCGCCCCTGGCCCCGGACGCCTGGCTGCACGACCATGCCGCCTTCGTCCCCGACCCCTGGGCGCCGCAGGCTCTCAAGGGCGGCGATCCTGAGGCCCCCGTGCTGATGCTGGGCACGGGCCTGACCATGGTCGATGTCGCGCTCAAGCTGGCCGCCGAGGGCCAGAAGGGGCCGATGTTCGCTGTCTCCCGACGCGGCCTGGTGCCGACGCCGCACAGGTCCGGCGGGGCCTGGTCGCCGTTCGTGGCGCCGCTGCTGCCGGCCTCGCCGCTGATGCTGACCCGCGCCGTCCGCGCCGCCGCCGCCCAGGCCGAGCGGCAGGGCACGCCGTGGCAGCGGGTGATGGACGCCGTCCGCCCGGCCATCGCCCGCGTCTGGGAGACCTGGACCCCGAAGCAGCGCCGCCAGTTCCTGCGCCACCTGCGGCCGCGCTGGGACGTCCATCGCCACCGCATGGCGCCGCGCGTCGCCGGCCGCCTCGACGCCCTGCTGGAGAGCGCGGCCCTGACCGTGCTCGGCGGCCGGGTGGTCGAATGGACCCGGCGCAAGGGCCAGGTCGCCGCCCGCCTGCACCTGCGCGGCCTGAAGACCGAGCAGACCCTGACCGTGGCCCGGGTGATCAACTGCACCGGCCCACGCAGCGACCTCGACCGCCTGGCCGACCCGCTGTTCGCCGACCTGGCCCGCCGCCGCCTGATCCGCCCCGATCCGCTGGGCCTCGGCCTGGAGAGCGACGACTGCGCCGTGCAGGACATCGATGGCCGCGCCTCCGACTGGCTCTACGCCGTCGGGCCGCTGACGCGGCCGGCCCTGTGGGAAGTCACCGCCGTGCCGGAAATCACCGCCCAGATCGACCGCCTGACCCACGAACTGGCCCAGGACGCCGAACGGCCGACCCTGGCCCTGGCCGAGACCTTCATCGACATGGGCGCGGGAATCTAGAGCCGGCCCGCGTGCCAGGCGATGTGGTCGGCGATGAAGCTGGTCATGAAGAAGTAGCTGTGGTCGTAGCCGGGCTGGCGGCGGAGGGTCAGCTTCTGGCCGGCGGCGGCGCAGGCGGCTTCCAGCAACTGCGGCTTCAACTGGTTTTCGAGGAACGGGTCGGCGAGGCCCTGGTCCACCAGGATGTCGTCGAACCTGGCCGCGCCGGCCTCGATCAGGCGGCAGGCGTCGTGGTCCTCCCAGGCGGCGAGATCCTCGCCGAGATAGGCGGTGAAGGCCTTCTCGCCCCAGGGGCAACGGGTCGGCGAGACGATGGGGGCGAAGGCCGAGACCGACCTGAACAGGTCCGGATGGCGCAGGGCCAGGGTCAGGGCCCCGTGGCCGCCCATGCTGTGGCCAAAGACGCCGCGCCGGGCCGGGTCGGTCGGGAAGGCCCCGTCCACGGCGGCCAGCAGGTCGCCGGTGATGTAGCTCTCCATCCGGAAGTGCGGCGCCCACGGGGCCTGGGTGGCGTCGACATAGAAGCCGGCCCCCTGCCCCAGGTCATAGGCCGCGTCGTCGGCCACGCCTTCGCCGCGCGGACTGGTGTCGGGGGCGACGATGATGACGCCATGCCCGGCCGCCGCGCCATAGGCGCCGGCCTTGGTGGTGAAGTTGTCCTCGGTGCAGGTCAGGCCCGACAGCCAGACCAGCACCGGGAACGGACCCTCACCCGCCGGCACGAAGACGCTGAACGTCATCGGGGTGCCGGTCGCCGCGCTGTCGTGGCGGCAGTAGCTCAGCGTGCCGCCGTGAACGCGGTGGCTGGCGGTGATCTCGGGCATGGTCGGCGCGGACTCCTGATGTCGTCCGCGCCTTCCTAGCCCAGTTCAGGGCCTGACGTCAGAGCATCCAGCCGGCGCTGTCGGCGGTGACATCGCCATCGATGCGCAGCTGGTAGTCGGCCTTGCCGTCGCCATCGACGTCGAGGCGCAGCAGGGTGGAGTTGCTGGCGGCGGTGTAGGCCAGGGTCATCTCGCCCGAGACCTTGTGGAAACCGCTGACCAGGGTGAAGGCCTGGTCGCCGCCGACATCGACGTTGGCGTCGATGGCCGAGAGGTCGAGCACGTCGCGGTCGGCCTTCACCAGGTCGGTGATGTGGTCGACTTCCAGCGTCGCGCCGGCCAGTTCGCTGCGGCTGACCGATTCCTGCAGGATGACGAAGGTGTCGTTGCCCGTGCCGCCGGTCAGGGTGTCGTTGCCCTTGCCGCCCAGCAGAGTGTCGGCGGCGCCGCCGCCGTTGAGCACATCGGCCCCGTCCAGGCCTTCGAGGCGGTTGAGGCCGCTGTTGCCGGTGATGCGGTTGGCCTCGGCGTTGCCGGTGCCGCGGTAGTTGGCCGTGCCGCCGATTTCCAGCGCCTCGACGTTGGCCGACAGGGTGAAGCTGACCGAGGCGCGGACCACATCGTAGCCTTCGCCCGCCACTTCGGAGACTGAGTCATTGACGTTGTCGACGACGTAGGTGTCGTTGCCGGCCCCGCCGTACATGCTGTCGCCGTTCAGGCCGCCGTCGAGGTAGTCGTTGCCGGCCCCGCCGTAGAGGCTGTCGTAGCCGGCGCCGCCGTCGAGGCGGTCGTTGCCGTCGTCGCCGACCAGGATGTCGTTGCCGTTGTCGCCGTTCAGCTTGTCGGCCCCGCCGCCGCCGTACAGCTGATCGTTGCCGTCGCCGCCCGACATGGTGTCGCCTGCCGCCGTGCCGACCACGTTGTTGTCGCTCGGCGTGCCCGTGTAGGTCAGCGCCTGGCTGGAGGAGGTCGGCGCCGTGACGAACTGGGCGTCGGGGGAAACGGTCGTCGATTTCAGCGCGATCGGCGCCGCGACAACGGTGGATTTGGCGAGCTTGGCCATGGGGTTCTTCCTCCAGCCGATCAGCCGCCCCTCAGGGTCGGCCGGATCGGTTATGCGAACAGGGATTGCGCCGGAACAGCCCCCGGCGTTCACCCCCAACGAAGCCGCTTAGACATTGTTCCGTAACGGGACAAAAGCCCCTTCACTTAAAAGGCTAGAACACCACCACCGAGCGGATGCTTTCCCCCGCATGCATCAGATCGAAAGCCTCGTTGATGCGTTCCAGCGGCATCGTATGGGTGATCATCGGGTCGATCTCGATCTTGCCGTCCATGTACCACTCGACGATCTTCGGGGTGTCGGTGCGGCCGCGGGCGCCGCCGAAGGCCGTGCCCCGCCAGACCCGGCCGGTGACCAGCTGGAACGGGCGGGTGGCGATCTCGCGGCCCGCTTCGGCGACGCCGATGATGATGCTCTCGCCCCAGCCGCGGTGGCAGGCCTCCAGCGCCTGGCGCATGACGGTGACATTGCCGGTGGCGTCGAAGGTGTAGTCGGCGCCGCCGTCGGTCAGGGCGACCAGATGGGCGACGATGTCGCCGTCGATGTCCTTCGGGTTGACGAAGTGGGTCATGCCGAAGCGGCGGCCCCATTCCTCGCGGGCCGGGTTGATGTCGACGCCGATGATCATGCCGGCCCCGACCATCTTCAGGCCCTGGATGACGTTGAGGCCGATGCCGCCCAGGCCGAAGACGATGCAGTTGGCCCCGGCCTCGACCTTGGCGGTGTTGACCACGGCGCCGACGCCGGTGGTCACGCCGCAGCCGATGTAGCAGGCCTTGTCGAAGGGGGCGTCCTTGCGGATCTTGGCCAGGGCGATCTCGGGCAGCACCGTGTGGTTGGCGAAGGTCGAGCAGCCCATGTAGTGGGCGATCTGCTGGCCCTTGTAGGAAAACCGGCTGGTGCCGTCCGGCATCAGCCCCTTGCCTTGGGTGGCCCGGATGGCGGTGCAGAGGTTGGTCTTGCGGCTGAGGCAGCTTTTGCACTGCCGACATTCGGGTGTGTAGAGCGGGATGACGTGGTCGCCGGGGACGACGCTGGTCACGCCGGGGCCGACCTCCAGCACCACGCCGGCGCCCTCATGGCCGAGGATCGAGGGGAAGATGCCTTCCGAATCGAGGCCGTCCAGCGTGTAGGCGTCGGTGTGGCAGATGCCGGTGGCCTTGATCTCGACCAGCACCTCGCCGGCGCGGGGACCTTCCAGGTCGACCTCCACGATCTCCAGCGGCTTCTTGGCTTCGAAGGCGACGGCGGCGCGGGTCTTCATGGACGGAATCTCCTCTGATCGGAGCGCAGCCTAGCGCCTGTGGCCGTCCGGTCCATGGGTGCGCGCATGGAGGGCGGCGGAAACCTCGCGCGCCTCGTCCCACCAGGCCTGGACGAGGTCGGCCGCCGAACCGGCCCGGGTCAGCGACACCCCCTGCCCGGCCCACAGCGACAGCACCTCGCTGTCGCCCAGCCGCCCGCCGGCCGCCCTCATGTCGCGGGTCAGGCGGTTCTGGACCGGATAGTCTGGGACCTCGCCCTCGACCGGGCGCAGGGCGCGCATGAAGTCGTTCTCGATGCCCCGGGCGTGGCGGCCGGTGAAGGCTCGGGTAACGGCGGTAGCGTCGTCGGGGGCGCTCTCGATGCGGCCGCGCCAGGGTTTGCCGATTGTCGCCTCCTCGGCCAGCAGGAAGGCCGTGCCCATCTGCGCCGCCGCCGCGCCGAGGCTCAGGGCCGCCGCCACGCCGCGCCCGTCCATGATGCCGCCGGCCGCGATCACCGGCAGGTCGACGGCCGCCCGGACGGTGACGACCAGGGCCATGGTCCCGATCAGGCTTTCGGGTCCCGGCTTGAGGAACTCGCCGCGATGGCCACCGGCCTCGCCGCCCTGGGCGCAGATGGCGTCGGCCCCGACCGCCGCCCAGGCCCGCGCCTCGGCCACGGTGGTGGCCGTGCCGACGACGAGGGTTCCGGCCGCCTGCAGGGCCGCGACCTGGTCCCGGTTGAGCACATCGAAGGTGAAACTGGCCAGGGGCGGGGCGGCGGCCAGCAGGGCCGCGAACTGGGCGTCGAAGTCGGGGGCGTAGTCGTTGGGCGGGGCCGGCAGCTCGATGCCGAGGCGGTCATGCCAGGGCGCCAGCCGCTCCAGCGCTTCGGTGACGATGGCCGGGTCCGGCGCGGCGGCGCGGGCGATCAGCAGGTTGACCCCGAACGGCCGGTCGGTCGCCGCCTTCAACGCCGCGATCTGTTCGACGATGTCTTCCGGCGCCAGCCCGCCCGCCGCCAGCGATCCCATACCGCCGGCCCGGGTCACCGCCAGGGCCATGGCCGGCCCGGAGGCGCCCAGCATCGGCGCCTGGATGATGGGAATGGCGAGGCTCTCGAACAGCGCGGCGGCGGTCATGGTGCAAAGATGGGGCGCCGGGCCGCGATGCGAAAGACGCTCAGTCCTGCGGGTTGGCGACCAGGCGGCGGCTGAGCCAGTCCTTCTCGGGCGCCTTCATGTAGACGTCCTCGATCACCCAGCGGCCATCCTCGACGACCATGTCGATCAGGCGTTCGCGGGCGTCGCCGTAGTTCTTGAAGGTGACGCGGACCTGCGCCGTCTCGGCGGTCTGGTTCACCACCACGATCTTGAGACCCTTGTAGTCGGGCAGGTCCTGGCCGCCCGAGACCCAGTCGAAATCGAGGTAGTTCATGTCCCGCTGCACATCGAGCGCCATCAGCGCCCGCAGGCCGGCGGCGTACAGCGGCGGCGCGTCCGGGTCTTCCTCGATCGGCGGGGCGTCGGGGCCGGGATCCGGAGCCGGCCTGTAGAGTTCGGCGATGACCTCGGCAGGGCCCGGCGTCGGCTGGGCCAGGGCGGGCGCGCCGAAGGCAAAAGTCAGGCACAGGGCCAGGATCAATCGTCCGCGCATGGTCGTCTCCGTTGCGGTGCGACCCTGCGCCCGGCCGTCGGCCTGCGTCTTCCCCCGTTGGGGTGGCCCTCTCGCCGGGTTCAGGCCGGGACGATGGCGGGCATGCGCCAGGCGCCGCCCAGCAGTTCGGGCCTGGGCAGGTAGCCGCGCCAGGTGACCATCCAGGGCCCGGCCTTGGGGGCCGGCAGCCAGTTGGCGCTGCGCGCGCCGCCCGGATCGGCGCGGCCCAGCCACAGGTCCAGCCCGCCCTCGGCGTTGCGCTTGAGGCCCTTGGTGCGGTCGCCGATGGCATAGCGTTTCAGCGGGTTGTCGGTGAAGAAGTACTGGCCGTCGGCCGTCGCCTCGTACATCGACAGCGACCAGAAGCCATCGACCGGCACCTGGGCAGGCAGGCTGAGCCGGTACAGTTTGTCACTGTGGAACAGGCCGTCCTTCTCGCCGACCGGGCGCAGGTAGACCGCCTCGGCCTGCGGCAGGGCGCCGAGGCCGCCCAGCGCGACGGCGGCGCGGTAGGTATAGTCCTGGCCGAAATCGCCGAGATTGGCGCGCGGGTAGCTCCAGCCGTTCACCGGCTTGTCGCGGCCGAAACCGCCGCCGATCAGCTTGCGGGCCTCGGCGACGCCGGCGTCGAGGTCCGGACTGGCCATCGCCGGCGGGGCGGTCGGCGACAGCAGCGTGGCGCAACGGCGAACGAGGCCCAGGTCGGTGGCCGGCGCGGGGTTCTCGACCATCAGCGCCCGGACATGCTCGAAATAGGCGGCGGCCGCGTCGCCCCGGGAGCCTTCCAGGATCGGCGGCGCGTCGCCGACCACGCCCTCGATCTTGAAGCCCTTGAGCAGCTGCTGGACGTTTGCGACATCCTCGGGCCCGTCGACCAGCACCCGGGCCAGGACCCAGGCGTAGGGCGTCGCCACGCGGACGACATAGGGCTCCATGCCGTTGTCGATGATCGGCGCCACATAGCCCGGCGCGGCCAGCACGAAGGTCCCGCCCTGGCTTCCGACCGTCCGGCTGCCCAGGACGGCGTTGTTGTTGGTGTACATGTCCATGACCGCCACCGACCAGTAGCGGTCGCCCATGACCGGCACGGTCAGGGTGGCGCATTCGCGGGTCAGGTCGACCCAGGCCGACAGGTAGAGGGTGTCGTTGTTGGGCGTCGTCACCTGCCGCGCCGTGTGGTCGGCCAGGGCGCGACCGCCGTTGAAGGCGTTGAGCCGGGCGCCGGCCTTCAGGTGACGGGCCCGGGTGGTGGCCATCTCGATCAGCGGCAGGCCGTAGATCCAGGCGTCCCGGGCAGCAGCGCTGCCCTGCGCGAACGCGGGCCCCGCGAGGCCGGCCAACCCAAGGCCGCTCAGGCCCAGCATCAGTTCACGACGATTCATCCGCGCCTCCCGTTGTCGGCAATAATGTAACCGTGCGGTTTCAAAATGCCAAGAGCCGCTACTCGCCCCTGGTGGCCGCCGTCTGGGCCGCCAGCTTGGCCAGCACCCTCCCCCGCCCCTTCGACAGCGCCGTGACCACGCCCCGGAAGGTGCGGACCTCCTGCTCGGTCATCTGGGCCTTGCCGAGCGCCACGCGCAGGTTGCGGATCATCGAGGGCCGCTTGGCCGGCGGGTGGAAGAAACCGGCCTCGTCGAGCTCGCCCTCGAGCTGTTCATAGAGGCCCATCATCGACTTCTGGTCGGCGGGCGGCAGGGAATTCAGGGCGAAGGCCTCGCGGGGCCCCTCGTCGATGGTCAGCCGCCATTCGTAGGCGTTGAGGGCCACGGCCTGGGCCAGGTTCAGCGACCGGAAGCGCTCGTCGACGGGAATGGTGACGATGGCCTGGCAGAGGGCGATGTCGTGGGTCTCGAGGCCCGCCCGCTCGCCGCCGAACAGCATGCCGACGGCCTGGCCGGCGGCGACGCGCATCCGCAGGTCGGCCGCCGCCTGGCGCGGGGTAATGACGGGCAGCTGGGTCTCGCGGGGCCGGGCAGTGGTGGCGAACACCAGGCTGAGGTCGCCAATGGCCTCGGCCAGGGTCTCGAAGACCTTCGCGTTGTCGAGCGGCCAGTCGGCGCCCGAGGCGCTGGCCCAGGCGCGGTCCTGCGGCCAGCCGTCGCGCGGCCGCACCAGGCGCAGCTCCGACAGGCCGAAATTGGCCATCACCCGGGCGACGGCGCCGATGTTCTCGGCCAGTTGGGGTTCGTTGAGAATGACGACGGGGGGGCGGGTGGACATGGCGGCTTCCTACTCCACTCGACCCGCCGCTGTCGAACCGCGCGCTCGCGCGTTAGGGTCGGGACATGCGCGCCCTGATCCTGACCGCCGCCCTGCTGCTCGCCGCCTGCGGGGCTGAGACCGACACCGTCGCCAAGACGCCGCCGATGCGGATCAAGGTGCTCGACAAGGGCATCACCCAACTGGCCGACCGCGTCGACGGCCGGCTGGAAGTGGCGGTGCAGAATATCGACGGCGGCGAGATCTGGGCCCGCAACGCCGAACAGACCTTCCCGCTGCAGAGCGTGTTCAAGGCGCCGCTGGGCGCAGTCGTGCTGGCCGAGGTCGATGGCGGGCGGCTGTCGCTGGATGAGGTGGTGACCATCAGCGACATGGAGCTGTCGCCGCCGCTCAGCCCGATCTCGCAAGCCTGGCCGGGACGGACGACCTATACGGTGCGCGAACTGCTGGTCGCCGCCGTGCGCGACAGCGACAACACCGCCGCCGACGTCTTGATGCGGCGGATCGGCGGGCCGGGCGCCTTGAAATCCTGGCTGGTCGAGCACCAGATCGTCGGCCTGCGCATCGACCGCTATGAGCGCGAACTGCAGGTGGAGGCCATCGGCATGCCGTCGTTCCGCCCGGCCTGGCGCACCCCGGAGGCCTTCGAGGCGGCCAAGCTGGCCGTGCCGGAGGCCGAGCGCCGCGCCGCCTGGGAGGCCTACGCCGCCGATCCGCGCGACACCACAATCGCCTCGGGCTCGCTCAATTTCCTGCGGCAGCTGGTGACCGGCCAGCTGCTGTCGCCGGCCTCGACAAAGCTGTTGCTGGGGTTGATGACGGAGACGAAGACCGGCCAGAACCGGCTGAAGGCCGGGCTGCCGGAGGGGGCGAGCCTGGCGCACAAGACCGGAACCTCGGGGACCAACTTCGGGGTGACCGTGGCTACCAACGACATCGGCATCCTGACCCTGAAGGACGGCCGCAAGTACGCCGTGGTGGTGCTGCTGGCCGACTCGACGGCGGACCTGAAGACGCGCGAAGGCGTCATCGCCGAGGCGATGCGGGTCATCGCCAAGGCGGTGGAATAGAGTTGCGTTTCCGCTCGACGCCGCTCGCTAGGCCGAAGCCCGCTGCACCACCTCGTCGGCCTTGCGGCCGGTGAGTTCCACGCGGTGGTCGAAGGCCGCCTCGAAGGCGCCGAGGCCCTGGGTCATCGAGCGCAAATCGATGATGAAGTCCTGGCGTTCCGCATGCGGCATGCAGACCTCGATGCGGTCCCAGCCGGGCCAGCCGTCGCGGGCGTCGTAGCCCAGGATCTGCCCCCGCTTGTTCGACAGGGTCGAGGTGATGCGGGCCGTCGCCGTGTTCGGGGCATAGATGGTCAGTTTCTCGATGGGCTCGAGCAGGATCGGCGACGCCGCCGCCAGCGCTTCGCTCATGCCGATCCGGCCCGCCGTGCGGAAGGCCATTTCGGAGCTGTCGACCGGATGCCAGCTGCCGTCCACCAGGGTGACGGCGACATCGACCACCGGGAAGCCCAGAGGCCCCTTCTCCAGCGCGTCGCGCACCCCGGCCTCCACCGCCGGAATCCATTGCTTGGGCACCACGCCGCCGGTGATCCGATCGCTGAACTGGAAGCCCTCGCCGCGGGCCAGGGGGCGGATTTCCAGCAGCACGTCGCCGAACTGGCCGTGGCCGCCGGTCTGCTTCTTGTGGCGGCCGCGCTGGGTGACCGCCTTGCGGATGGTCTCCTTGTAGGGCGTGGTCGGGGCGTGTTGGGTGACCTCGACGCCATAGCGGCGCTTGAGGCGGTCGAGCGCGATGCGCAGGTGCGCCTCGCCCTGCCCGGCCAGCCGCATCTCGTGCAGCTCGCCGTCGTGGACCAGCTTCAGCCCTGGATCCTCCTCCAGGAGCTTGGTGAGAGCGCCCGACAGCCGCACGTCATCCTTGCGGTCTCGAGTCTCGATGGCGATCTCGTAGACCGGGAAGCGGGTCGTCGCCGAGACCGCCGCCTTCGTCCCCTTCTTGCCGATGCTGAGCAGGTCGCCGGCATGGGCGTCCTCGACCTTGCCGAGCGCCACCACGTCGCCGCAGCGGGCTGACGACACCTTCTTGTTCACCTGGCCCATGACCTGGAAGAGACCACTGACCCGGCCCTTCTCGTCGTCGGGCAACGTCAGTTCGGCCCCGTCGGCGAGGTCGGCGCCGAACACGCGGGCATAGGTCATCTTGCCCGCCTGCCCGGCATGGCTGGTCTTGACCACATAGGCCGCCGGTCCCTGAGCGCCTAGCCGCTGGGCCGCTGCGTCGGGTTCCGGCGCGTCGTGGCGCAGGGCCTTCAGCAGACGGCGAACGCCGCAGCCCTGCTGGGCCACGCCGAGGAAGACCGGCACGATCTGGGCCGCCCGCGTCTCGGCGATGATGTCGGCGAAGACGGCCCCGAGGTCCGGCGTCTCGTCCGACAGCAGCTGTTCCATCAGCGTGTCGTCGAAATCGGCCATCTGTTCGAGCATGTGGAAGCGGGCGTCGGCCTCCTCGGCCTTCAGGTCGCCGGGGATATCCACCTGCTCGGAGGCCTTGCCGGGCCGATAGACGAAGGCCCTTTCGAGGGCCAGGTCGATGAAGCCGGTGACGTGCTCGTCCTTCCAGATCGGCAACTGGCGGGCCACCACCGGCGCGTTCGAGACCGGCTGCAGGGCGGCCAGCAGGTCGCCGACGTTGCCGCGCGCCTGGTCGATACGGTTGACGAAGATGGCGCGGGGGATGCCCAGCCGCTCGATCTCCTTGAGCCAGGGCTGGGCGAGGATGGCCTTGTCGGGTTCGGGATCGATGACCAGCAGGGCCAGATCGGCGCAGGCCAGGGCGTGGTCGGCCTCGGCGCGGAACTCGACGGACCCGGGGCAGTCGATCAGGGCGTATCGGTCGTCCATGAAGTCGAAGCTGGCGATGTTGAGCTCGACCGACTGCCCGGCCGCCTTGGCCTCGGGACTGCCGTCGCCCACCGAGCCCTGCCCCACCGGGGACTGGCGATCGGTGGCGCCCGCCGCGTGCAGCAGAGCTTCGAAAAGAGTGGTTTTTCCCGCGCCGTTCGGACCAACAAGGACAATGGTCCGAACGGCGCCTGCCTTTCTAGCCATGGAGTAACCTCCCACCGTTAGGCGGCGAGGCCTCGCGGCCCGGCCGCGGTTGTAAGGGTCAGGGAAGGGCCAGACCGGCCCTCCACACCGTCACTTCACGCCTGTGTGCGGCGCAGCAGCAAGCGCCCTGACGTCAGGTCACGCTTTCGGGAACGACAGCACTACGTCATGCTCCCTCGAAAGAGCGGAACACACCCACTCCGATCATCCCGACGAAAGTCGGGATAGTCGGATGAAGGGAGACAAGGGGCGGAGGAGTCGGAGTTGGCAGAATTGGACGCCATCATCATCGGCGCGGGCTTCGGGGGCCTGTGCGCCGCCATCAAGCTGAAGGAGGCGGGCTTCAAACGGCTGGTGGTGCTGGAAAAGGCCGACCGCATCGGCGGCACCTGGCGCGACAACACCTACCCCGGCGCCTGCTGCGACGTGCCCTCGCGGCTCTACAGCTACAGCTTCGCGCTCAACCCCCACTGGACCCGGGCCTACAGCGGCCATGCCGAGATTCGCCAATACATGGAGGACGTCGCGGTGCGCTTCGGCGTCCGCGACAGGTTCCGCTTCAACGCCGAGGTCGAACGCGCCGACTGGGACGGCTCCGCCTGGACCGTCACCCTCAAGGGCGGCGAGACCCTGAGCGCGCCGGTGCTGGTCTCGGGCCTCGGCCAACTCAACCGGCCGAGCTTCGCCGGCATTCCGGGGCGCGAGAGCTTCAAGGGGGAGAGCTGGCACAGCGCCCGCTGGAACCACGATGTCGACCTGGCCGGCAAGACGGTCGGCTGCATCGGGGCCGGGGCCAGCGCCATCCAGTACATCCCCGAGCTGGTCAAGACGGCCGGCAAGGTCGTCGTCTTCCAGCGCACCCCCAACTACGTGGTGCCGCGCCTCGACAAGGCCATGAGCCCCGCCCGCCGCGCCCTCTACGCCGCCCTGCCGGTGGTCGACCGGCTGCAGCGCTGGCTGGTGTGGAAGTTGATGGACGCCCGCTTCCAGGCCTTCAAACAGGGGACCAAGGCGGCGGCCGACTTCAAGAAGGTGGCTGTCGACTATCTGGAAGCCACCGTCGCCGACCCGGAACTGCGCGCCAGGCTGACGCCCGACTATCCGATCGGCTGCAAGCGCATCCTGGTCTCGGACGACTACTACCAGGCCCTGGTCCAGCCGAACGTCGAACTGGTCACCGAGGACGTCAAGGCGATCACCGCCAAGGGCGTCCGCACCGGCGACGGGGCCGAGCACGCCTGCGACGTGCTGGTCTTCGGCACGGGGTTCGAGACCACCGACTTCCTGGCCCCGCTGGCCATCCACGGCGAGAACGGCCTGTCGCTGGACGCGGCCTGGAAGGACGGCGCCGAGGCCTACTACGGGGTGACGGTGGCGGGTTTCCCCAACCTCTTCCTGCTCTACGGCCCCAACACCAACCTCGGCCACAACAGCATCATCCTGATGATCGAGGCCCAGGTCGGCTACATGGTCGAGGCTCTGAAAGCGCTGAAAGCCCGGGGCGCCAAGGCCCTGAAGCTGAAGCCCGACGCCCAGGCCCGCTTCAACACCCAGCTGCAGCACGACCTGCAGGACACGGCGTGGGCCGGCTCCTGCTCGAGCTGGTACAAGACCGCCTCGGGCAAGATCACCAACAACTGGAGCAACGACACCGCGACCTACATCAAGGTCATGCGCGAGCCGGTGCTGGCGGACTACGAGGTGGCGTAGTGACCGGTTTCGACGTGGCAGTTGGCGCCGCCCTGAACCTGGCCGATGCAAGATACGCTGTCGCCAGCATGCTCGGGCTGGATGAGGGACAGATCGATGCCGCGCTGGACCCGGCCGACCTGCGCGGAGGGGCAAACCGCAACGCCGCAGTCGTTGTAAGGTCTGTCGAGGGCGGTTTCCGAACCGTCCTATCGATCGACGTCAAAGGTGGAGGCGCGGTTGACGCCTCAGGGCTCAGCCAGCGGCTCGCCTGCGAACTGGGCTGCGAATGCCTCATCGCTGACGATACTGCCAACCCTTATCGCTGGATTCTGGTGTCGCCCGGGCTGCCGGATCAGGTTGTCTTCGTGGATGCCGACGCCCTCAACGAAGACCCGGAGCGATGGGTCATCGAGCGATAGGCCTCCCCTACCCACCCCCGATAAACGTCACAATCTCGATCCTGTCTCCGTCCATCACCGGCGTGTCGGCATAGGTCGAACGCGGCACAATCTCCAGGTTTCGCTCGACCGCGACCTTCCTCGGATCGAGCTCCAGGGCCGCCACCAGAGCCGCCACAGAGGCGACGCCTTCAAACGTCTGTTCTTCGCCGTTCAGCTGTATCCGCATGCCTGCGCTTGTTACCCCGGCCTTGCGGCGATACAAGGCCCGTCTTGAATCGACGGCGGGGCCGGATGCCGAAACCGATCTTTGTTTTGAGCGGGCCCAATCTGAACCTGCTCGGTCAACGCGAACCCGACATCTATGGATACGACACCCTGTCGGACATCCATGCCCGCTGCGCCGCGCGCGCCGAGCCCTTCGGCCTGTCCGTCGACTGCCGGCAATCCAACCACGAAGGCCAGCTGATCGACTGGGTCCAGGAGGCGCGAAAAGCCGCCTGCGCCCTGGTCATCAACCCGGCCGGCTATGGTCACACTTCCGTGGCCCTGCTGGACGCGCTGAAGACTCTCGCTATTCCGGTGGTGGAGTGCCACCTGTCGAACCCTGCGGCGCGCGAGGCGTTTCGCAGGACGACCTATGTTTCGCTCGCGGCGACCGGCGTTGTGTCCGGCTTCGGCGCGGCAAGTTACGAACTGGCGATCGAAGCCGCCGCCGGCCTTGTCGGCGCGGCCCGCTCGTAAGCTTAAAGACAAGAACAAGGTACAACTGATGTCCAATACCCCGGCCGACGACTCCGCCGAGAACAGCGCCGCCATCGACACCCGGACGGTCCGCAAACTCGCCGACATCCTGAAGAGCACCGGCCTGACCGAGATCGAAGTGGAACGCGGCGACCTGCGCATCCGCGTCGCCCGTGAGATC
>JAQGIK010000102.1 GCA_028291265.1 Caulobacter sp.
CACATGGCCGACGACGCCGTCGTCTTCCAGCCCGATCCGGTCAATGCCCGGGAAGCGGTCTCGGCCCAGTCCGACAAGCCGGGGCCGAAGCTGGAGTGGTGGCCGGTGTGGGCGGGGATTTCGGCCAGCGGCGACCTGGGCTTCACCACCGGGCCCTATGCGGTCGACGGGACGCGGCGCGGCCACTACTTCACCGTCTGGAAGAAGCAGGCCGACGGGTCGTGGAAGTGGATCTACGACGGCGGTCCGGGCAGCACCTCCAGGGATGCGCCGGGGCCGGACAGCACGCCGGGCTATCTGATGGTCTCGAAGAGTTCGGCCGGCGACGAGGCCACGGCCCTCGCCTCGGCCCAGGCGGCCGACGCAGGCCTCAATGCGGCGGCGGCCGAGGACGTCACGGCCGCTTATCTGGCCGTGCTGGTCTGCGAGGCGCGGGTGCAGGGCTCGCCGGCCCCGCCGGCCCAGGGCTGCGCCAGCTTCCGCAACGAACTGGACGGCCGCGGCCGGAAGATCGCCTTCGCGCCCCTGGGCGGCGGCGCCTCGGCCGGCGGCGACCTGGCCTGGACCTATGGCGACGCCGACTGGAACATCGCCGGCAAGGGCTTCCGCGGTCACTATGTGCGGGTCTGGCAGTACCGGGGCGATGTCTGGAAGCTGGTCTTCGACCAGATCGTACCGGCCCCGCCCCGCAAGAAGGGATGAAGTTGGGCCTCGGGGCGCCTATCTGCGGTGATCGAGCCCATCTGGAGTCCTGACTGCCCGTGACCGAGTTTTCGCCCCGCGAGATCGTTTCCGAACTGGACCGCTTCGTCGTCGGCCATGCCGAGGCCAAGCGGGCCGTCGCCATCGCTCTGCGCAACCGCTGGCGCCGCCGGCGGACGCCCGAAGCCCTGCGCGACGAGATCACGCCAAAGAACATCCTGATGATCGGTCCGACCGGGGTCGGCAAGACCGAGATCGCGAGACGTCTGGCCAAGCTGGCGCAGGCGCCGTTCCTGAAAGTCGAGGCGACCAAGTTCACCGAAGTCGGCTATGTCGGCCGCGACGTCGACCAGATCGTCCGCGACCTGGTGGAGAGCGCCATCGGCATGGTCCGCGACAGGCGCCGGGCGGCGGTGAAGGCCAAGGCCGAGGCGGCCGCGGAGGAGCGCATCCTCGACGCCCTGACCGGGCCGGGCAGCACGGCGGCCCGCGAGAGCTTCCGCAAGAAGCTGCGCGACGGCGAGCTGAACGACAAGGAGGTCGAACTGCAGCTGGCCGACACCGCCAGCCCCTTCCAGGGCATGGACATCCCCGGCATGCCGGGCGGCTCGGTCGGCATGCTCAATCTCGGCGAGATGTTCGGCAAGGCCATGGGCGGTCGCACCCGCACCCACAAAACCACGGTGGCCGGGGCCTACGCACCCCTGCTGGCCGAGGAGAGCGACAAGCTGGTCGACCAGGAAGCCCTGACCCAGGAGGCGCTCGAACTGGCCGAGAACAGCGGCATCGTCTTCCTCGATGAGATCGACAAGGTGGCCAGCCGCCAGGACCGGGCCGGCGCCGACGTGTCGCGCGAGGGCGTTCAGCGCGACCTGCTGCCGCTGATCGAGGGCACCACCGTCTCGACCAAGTATGGGCCGGTGAAGACCGACCACATCCTGTTCATCGCCTCCGGCGCCTTCCATGTCGCCAAGCCGTCGGACCTGCTGCCCGAGCTGCAGGGGCGGCTGCCCATTCGCGTTGAACTGAAGGCGCTGAGCCGCGACGACATGCGCCGCATCCTGACCGAGCCGGAGGCCAATCTGGCCGTCCAGCAGCAGGCGCTGATCGCCACCGAAGGCGTGACGCTGAGCTTCACCGACGACGCCCTCGACGCCATCGCCGACGCCGCCGTGGCGGTGAACGGGTCCGTCGAGAACATCGGCGCGCGCCGGCTGCAGACGGTGATGGAGAAGGTGGTCGAGGAGATCAGCTTCACGGCCGGCGACACGTCGGAGCGGGCCGTGACCGTCGATGGGGCCTATGTGAAGGACCGGGTCGGGGCGCTGGCGGCCGATACCGACCTCAGCCGGTTCATTCTGTAGACCATGCAGCGGAGCTAGCATGATTGACCGTCGAGTGATTCAATTCACGCTGCTTGCCGGGTTTCTGGGACCCGGCCTCGCGGGCGCTGTCCATGCGGAGAATGCCTTGGACTTTTCTGACGTGACGAGCCGAAGCATGGCGGAGGAGCTGGTCAAGCAGGGCCGGTTGGAGACGATATTCCTGTTTCCGACGGAACTTGGAGGAGAAGATCGTCCCGAGAATATCACCTACGTGCCGGTGGGCGTCGGCGAGGCCCAGGCGCTGATTATCGGCACGCTGACCCACTACATGGAGGACGGCCTGGTCGATCAAATGACTGTCGAACCCTCCTACCGCGGAGACAGCTTCATCCCCACGCAGATTCGTTACGTCGCGCGGCACAGCACAAAGGCTGGCGTGTTCACGCCAACGCTGGACATCTGGTGATGCACGGACAGGCTGTCGATCAGCCTGCGTACCGTTCCCTCCGTGCTCTCTTGATGGCCTCCCGCAGGGCCTGTCCCAGCGCCTCGCGTTCGGGCGGGCTGAGGGCCCTGCCGACGCTGTGGCGTTTGCCCGACAGGCGCAGGCGGACGCGCATCTCATGCTCGCCGAGCGCCTCGAGGTCGACGGCGGTGAAGGCGGTGGGCGAGGTCCAGACGGTGCGGCTGCGGCCTTCGGTTTCCTCGATCACCTCGACCGTGTCGGCGCTGACCCGCAGGCGTTCCCGGCGGTTCAGGGCGCGGAAGCTGGCCTTCAGCGCGAAATAGACCAGCACCACATCGAGGCCGAGGAACAGCGGGGCCGGCCAGGCCCCGATGATGAAAAAGAACAGGCTGATCAGCGCCGACATCCCGCCCAGGACGCCGAGCACCACCTTGAATCCCAGGCCGCCCATCGAGCGGTTGGGGGCGATCACGGCGTCCATGTAGAGGGCGGCGGCCATGGGGCGATCCTACGCCTTCGCGTGCGCCAGACACAGCCTCTTGCATCAAGAACAAATGTGGAACATTGTTCACCGTCCAACACCGGCCCCGCGTCATGCCGTCCACCCTCGTCCTTTCCGCTCCCGCTGCCGCCAGCGCATGGCATAAGGCGCTGGTGACCGATTCTCCCACCCTCGACACCGCCCGCGAGACGCTGCGCCGGGTGTTCGGCCATGCCGAGTTCCGCGGGCTGCAGGCCGGCGTCATCGAGGAGGTGCTGGCCGGCCGCAACGTCGTCGCCGTGCTGCCGACCGGCGGCGGCAAGAGCGTCTGCTACCAGATTCCGGCGATGATCCGGCCAGGGCTGGGGCTGGTGATCTCGCCGCTGATCGCCCTGATGAGCGACCAGGTGGCGAGCCTGCGCCAGTCGGGCGTGGCGGCGGCGCGGCTGGATTCCAACATCCCGACGTTCGAGCGCCAGGAGATCTGGGAGAGCATCGACCGGGGCGAACTGGACCTCTTATACATCTCGCCCGAAGGCCTGTCGGCGAACGGCATGCTGGAGCGGCTGGCCCGGCTGCCACTGTCGGTGATCGCCATCGACGAGGCCCACTGCGTCAGCCAGTGGGGCCATGATTTCAGGCCCGACTACCGGCTGCTGGGGCGCCTCGCCGAACGCTTCCCCGGCGTGCCGCGCATGGCCGTCACCGCCACCGCCGACGCCCGCACGCGCGAGGACATCCGCAACCAGCTCAGCCTGCAGGACGCGGCCGAGTTCGTCGACAGCTTCGCCCGGCCCGAACTGGCGCTGAACGCCGAGCGCAAGATCGGCACGGGCCACAAGCGGGTGCTGGAGCTGGTCGCCCAGCGGCCGGGCAAGTCGGGGGTGGTCTATGTCGGCAGCCGCGACGGGGCCGACGAGTTGGCCGGCAAGCTGCGCGAGGCCGGGGCGCCGGCCATCGCCTATCACGCGGGCCTGGAGAAGGAGCTGCGCGGGCGGCGGCTGGAGGAGTTCCTCGAGGCCGACGCGGCGGTGATGGTGGCGACCATCGCCTTCGGCATGGGGGTCGACAAGCCGGACGTCCGCTATGTGATCCACGCCGATCCGCCGGCCAGCATCGAGGCCTACTGGCAGGAGATCGGCCGGGCCGGCCGCGACGGCCAGCCCGCCGACGGCATCACCCTCTATAGCAGCGCCGACATGGCCTGGGCCTTCCGCCGGCTGGAAAGCCGCGACATGGCCCCCGAGGTCAAGCAGGTGCAGGGCCGCAAGATCCGCCAGTTCTACGGCATGATGGAGGGCACGGCCTGCCGGGCGGCGGCGGTGCGCCGCTATTTCGGCGAGGAGCGAGTCGAGCGCTGCGGCCAGTGCGACCTCTGCCTGGCGCCGCCGGAGAGCATCGACGTCACCCAGTCGGCCTCCAAGGCCCTGGCGGCGACGCATCGGCTGGGCGGCCGGTTCGGGCGCGGGCGGCTGGTCGACCACCTGCTGGGCAAGACCAAGGATGTCTCCGATTTCGAGGCCGGGCTGTCGACCTGGGGCATCGGCACGGAGCTCAGCCAGCACGCCTGGCGCGACCTGATCGACCAGCTGCTGTTCGAAGGTCTGCTCAAGGAAGACCCCAATGACGGGCGGCCGCTGATCGGGCTGGGCGACATCGACGGCGTGCGGGGGGTGTGGAAGTCGGAGCGGTCGGTGCTGATTCGCAAGGACTCCACCCGGGCGGCGGCGGCCGGAAAGACCCGGGCGAGCAAGGGGCGCAAGGATGTGCTGGCGACACTGACGGCGGAGCAGACGGTGGTGTTCGAGCGGCTGCGGACATGGCGCAAGGACGAGGCGCAGCGGCAGCATGTGCCGCCCTATGTGATCTTCCACGATGCGACGTTGGCGGAGATCGCGGTGCGGCAGCCGAGCACACTTCCCGCGCTGGCGGCTGTCAGCGGCGTTGGCGAGGGCAAGCTGGACCGCTATGGCGAGCCCGTGCTTGAGGTCGTCGCGGGTCGCACGGATTAGCTTCCCACCGCCGGCGGAGACCCGTCCCGTTGGCTCGCTTGCAGCGCTCGCCAAAGGATGGTTCCCCCGCCAAGCGGGGGAGAGCGGAACGCTTTCGGCGTTTCAGCTCGTTAAGTATCCACCTCGGCGTCGAGCGCATTCGCCTGGATGAACTCGCGGCGCGGTTCGACGAGGTCGCCCATCAGGCGGCTGAACATGTCGTCGGCGTCGTCGGCATGGTTGACCTTGACCTGCAGCAGGGTGCGGGCTTCCGAGTCCAGGGTGGTTTCCCAGAGCTGTTCGGGGTTCATCTCGCCCAGGCCCTTGTAGCGCTGGATGGTCAGGCCGCGACGGCCGGCCTCCATCACCGCGTTCATCAGGTCGAGGGGGCCGCGCACCGTCTGGCTCTTGTCCTTGCGGCGGAAGACGGCCGGGGCCGAGAAGGTCTCGGCCAGGGCCACGGCCCGTTCGGCCAGGCGCCGCGCGTCGGCCGCGTGCAGGGTCTGGTCGTCCAGGACGACCTTCTCCGAGACGCCGCGCTTCATGCGGGTGAAGGTGAAACCGCCGCCGACGGCCGGCTCGCCGCTCCAGGGACCGTCGCCTTCTTCGGCGTAGAGGTCGAGGCGGGCCGCTGCTTTCGCGATGTCCGCGTCCTCGCCGAACAGGCCGGCCAGGGCCGCCTGTTCGATGGCCGTGGCCGGGGCGCGCGCCGACAGCCGTTCGATGTTGGCCCGGGCCCCGCGCGCGGTCTGGACCAGCGCCAGAAGGTCGGCGCCGGTCATCCGCTCGCCGCCCGCGAGATCGAGCTCGGCCCCGTCGACGCCTTCGTCGATGAGGAAGATCTCCATCTCGGCATCGTCCTTCAGGTAGCGGGACGAGCGGCCCTTCGAGGCTTTGTAGAGCGGCGGCTGGGCGATGTAGAGGTAGCCGCGCTCGATCACCTCCGGCATCTGCCGGTAGAAGAAGGTCAACAGCAGGGTGCGGATGTGGGCGCCGTCGACGTCGGCGTCGGTCATGATGACGATGCGGTGGTAGCGCATCTTCTCGATGTTGAAGTCGTCGCGGCCGATGCCGGCCCCGAGCGCCGTGATCAGGGTGCCGACCTGGTCGGAGCCCAGCATGCGGTCGAACCGCGCCCGCTCGACGTTGAGTATCTTGCCGCGCAGCGGCAACACGGCCTGGTTCTCGCGGTTGCGGGCCTGTTTGGCCGAGCCGCCGGCGCTGTCGCCCTCGACGAGGAACAGTTCGGACTTGGCCGGGTCACGCTCCTGACAGTCGGCCAGCTTGCCGGGCAGGTTGGTGATGTCGAGCGCGCTCTTGCGGCGGGTCAGTTCGCGGGCCTTGCGGGCGGCTTCACGGGCGGCGGCCGCCTCGACCACCTTGCCGACCAGGATGCGGGCCTCGACGGGGTGCTCCTCGAACCAGGTGGCCAGGCCTTCCTGGACCAGCCCCTCGACGGCCGGACGCACTTCGGAGGAAACCAGCTTGTCCTTGGTCTGCGAGCTGAACTTGGGGTCCGGCACCTTGACCGACAGCACGCAGGTCAGGCCTTCGCGGGCGTCCTCGCCGGTCACCGAGACCTTCTCCTTCTTGGCCATGCCGGAGCTCTCGATGTAGTTGCCGACCACCCGCGTCAAGGCCGCGCGGAAGGCGGCCAGGTGGGTGCCGCCATCCCGCTGCGGTATGTTGTTGGTGAAGCACAGCATGGTCTCGTGGTAGCTGTCGTTCCACCACAGGGCGAGGTCGACCTGGACCTTCTCGCGCTGGCCGCGGATGATCATCGGCGTCTTGACCAGCGGCGTCTTGGCCTTGTCGAGGTGGCGCACGAAGGCCTCGATGCCGCCCTCGTAGTGCATGATCTCTTCGTAGGGTTCGACGTCGCGCAGGTCGCGGAAATAGATGGTCACGCCGCTGTTGAGGAAGGCCAGCTCGCGCAGCCGGTGCTCCAGCGTCTTGCGGTCGAAATTGATGTGGCTGAACGTCGACAGCGACGGGAAGAAGGTGACGATGGTGCCGGTCAGCGGCTCGCCGTTCTCGCGAAGCGGGCTGTCGCCGGTGATGCTGAGCGAGGTCACCGCGTCGCCGCGCTCGAAGCGCATCTCGTGCTGCTTGCCGTTCCGATGGATGCGCAGCAGCAGGTAGTCGCTGAGCGCGTTGACCACCGAGACGCCGACGCCGTGCAGGCCGCCGGAGACCTTGTAGCTGTTCTGGTCGAATTTTCCGCCGGCGTGCAGCTGGGTCATGATGACCTCGGCCGCCGAGACGCCTTCGCCTTCGTGGATGTCGGTCGGGATGCCGCGGCCGTCGTCGCTGACCGTCGCCGAGCCGTCGGCGTTGAGGATCACCTCGACACGGGTCGCCCAGCCGGCAAGCGCCTCGTCGATGGCGTTGTCGACCACCTCATAGACCATGTGGTGCAGGCCCGAGCCGTCGTCGGTGTCGCCGATGTACATGCCCGGGCGCTTGCGCACCGCATCCAGGCCCTTGAGAACCTTGATGGAATCGGCGCCGTAGTCGGCCGCGCCTTCTTCGGCGGTCTGCTGGGCAAGGGGGGTCTTGTCCGGATTGATTTCCGGGACATCGCCAGTGGTTTCGTCGGTCATTCAGTCGTCCAGAACGGTCAGGCCGGTCGGCTCCACGCGGAGTCCCAGGGCCCGACCTTTGAAGGGGTCGAACAGCGAAGCGTCCGTGCCGGTGAGAAACACCTGCAGACCCAGCGCCGCGATTTCGTCCGCCAGGGCGGCCCGTCGAAACGGGTCCAGGTGGGCGGCGACTTCGTCCAGCAACAATACAGGATTCGGGCCGGAAATTGCAGCAGAAAGTCGCGCCGCATGGGCCAAAACCAGGTTCAGAATCAAGGCTTTCTGCTCTCCGGTCGAGCATTCGGCGGCCGGGCGGTCCTTTTCGGCGTGGACGACGCTCAGATCGCCCCGGTGAGGGCCGGTCAGGCCACGTCCGGCAGAGGCGTCGCGGCCTCTTGAGGCGGCCAGGGCGGGGATCAGGCGGGCGGAAATTTCGGCCTCATCGACCCCCTGCCCGGCCATGGTTTCCCACTCACCGGTCAGCGCCAGCCGGGCTCTCGGGAAGGGCCGATCGGTGCGGGAATCGATCTCGGCCTGCAGGGCGGAGAGGGTGCGGGCTCTTGCGGCCGCCAAGGCAGCGCCATGCTCGGCCATGCGGGCCTCCAGAGCTGTCAGCCACAACGGGTCGGGCGCCGCGCCCTCGTCGGTCAGCAGCCGCATGCGTTCGCGCAGCGCCTTGTCGTAGGCGGTGGCGTGGGCCGCGTGCAGCGGCTCGGCGGCGAACACCAGCCGGTCGAAGAAACGCCTGCGATCGCCGGCCGCCTCGAGGAACAGCCGGTCCTGGGCCGGGGTCAGCCAGACGGGCCGGATATGGTCGGTCAGCCGGCCGGGCGGCACGGTCGTGCCTTCGACCCGCGTCAGACGGCGTGAGGAGCCGGCGGTGTCCGTCCCGGTGCCGAGCTGCACCTCGTCGTCGCCGTCGGAGACCCGGGCGGCCACCGCCCAGGCCCGCCCGACCGCCTCGCCCGGCATCCGCCGCCCGACCTCTGCCAGGCCGGCGCCGCGCAGGCCCTTGCCCGGCGACAGCAGCGAGATCGCCTCCAGCAGGTTGGTCTTCCCCGCCCCGTTCGGCCCCGCCAGCCACACCGACCGCCCATGCGGCTCCAGGCTCCCGTGCTCGTAGGAGCGGAAGTTGGTCAGGGTCAGGGATGTGAGGGCGGAGGTGGGCAACAGGGGTCCGGCGTGGTCGTCTGAACTCTATTAGGCCACTTCGGCATGCGGCGCATGCGTTCCGCCAATCGGTAAGAAGGCGCGCCCGCTCTCGCTCAGCGTTGGAGGCTGATCAGTTGGCTGGCGACCGCTTGATAGCGGTCTTCAGGCAGTGAACCGATACCCAAGTCTTCGTCGAATTCACGCAGGATCGCCGCAATCTGGCTCGGGTCCGGTCCTGCTTCCAGAAGAGGTAGGATGAGACGGGCGACGCCCTCGTATTCGTCCCTCAAGTTTGGATTTCGGCCCACCCCAAGAGGGTCCCAGGCGTCGGACATCAGGATGTCGATAACCGCTTCCCAGGTCGGATCAACGGGCAGCGGCTCGCCAAACAATGACTTCAGCATGACCCGTCCGGACGCTTCGCTTTGCCGGCGAAAGGGCCACACCGGATTCTAGACCCGCAGCGGCATCAGGACGTACTTCACGCCCGGGTCGGTCGGGTCGAGCACCAGCGTCGGCGAGGCCGGGTCGGCGAACCGGAACTCGGCGATCTCGCCGTTGATCTGCCCGGCCACGTCGAGCAGGTATCGCGCGTTGAAGCCGATCTCGAAGGGCTCGCCGTCGTAGTCGATTTCCAGCTCTTCGACGCCCTGGCCGGCTTCCATGTTGCGCACGGTCAGGGTCATTCGGCCGGTCTCGATAGCAAGCTTCACCGACCGGCTCTTCTCGGCCGAGATGGTCGCCACCCGGTCCACCGCCTTGGCGAACAGTTCGGCGTCGACGGTCATGATCTTCTGGTTGTCGCGCGGGATGACCCGCATGTAGTCGGGGAAGGAGCCGTCGATGACCTTGCTGGTCAGGGCCGAGGCCCCGGCGAACTCGAACCGCACCTTCTGGGCGCTGACCTGGAAGCCGACACTCTCCCCGGCGTCTTCCAGCAGGCGGCGAGCCTCGTTGATGGTCTTGCGCGGGATGATGACGCCCGGCTGGCCGGCGCTGCCCTCGGGGGCCGGCATCTCGGCCAGGGCCAGGCGGTGGCCGTCGGTGGCGACGGCGCGCAGCTTGGCCTCGCCGCCGTCCATCACCGTGTGGACGTAGAGGCCGTTCAGGTAATAGCGGGTCTCTTCGGTCGAGATGGCGAAGCGGGTCTTGTCGATCAGCCGGATCAGGTCGTTGGCGTCCACCTGGATATGGGCCGACAGGCCATCGGCGCTCATCACCGGGAAGTCGCCGGCCGGCAGCACCGGCAGGTTGAACTTCGACCGCCCGGCGCTGATCAGCAGGCGCGGGTCCTCGCCCGAATAGGTCAGGGAGACGTCGGCGCCTTCCGGCAGCTTGCGGACGATCTCGTAGAGGGTGTGGGCCGGGGCGGTGATCTGGCCGGGGACGTCGACCATGGCCGCGCCCTCGTCAACGATTTCCATGTCGAGGTCGGTGGCCGAAAAGCTGACCTGCTCGCGGTCGGCCGACAGCAGCACGTTCGACAGGATCGGGATCGTGTTGCGGCGCTCGACGACGCTCTGAACGTGGCCCAGGGCCTTCAGCAGCGCGGCCCGCTCGATGGTCAGCTTCATGTCTTGTCCGGCGTCACGGGCGAATCGGGAAACGGCCCCGATCAACCCTTCAAAGGTGGGGGATGACTTTAGCGATATTGACGGTGCGTGGAAGAGGCGGCCGGGTCGCAGCGCACGGGTTGTGTGGATATTCCGGCGGTCTGATCGCCTCCTGCGAAGGTGAGATCGCCTCTGGGCTCCCTTCTCCCCTTGCGGGAGAAGGTGGCGCGAAGCGCCGGATGAGGGGTCGATAGGTCTTCAAGCCGCGACGGGGAGGTAAGGGCGGGCTGTTTCAGGGGGCGGAGAGCCCCCTCATCCGTCGGCTCCGCCGACACCTTCTCCCGCAAGGGGAGAAGGACGCCCAGAGGTTACCCAACCTGCTTTCAAGCC
>JAQGIK010000110.1 GCA_028291265.1 Caulobacter sp.
TTGGCCTGGTACTCGGCGCTCATCTCCTTGGCGTAGCCGCCGGCGGTCTGGGCGTTCTTGAACTCCTCGTCCTCGACGGCGAGGAACTTGGCCCCGAGGCTCTCGACCTGTTCCTTGGTGGCCGGGCGGACGTCGGTGGCGGTGACCACGGCCCCGAGCCGGCGGGCCGTGGCGATGGCCTGCAGGCCGGCGACCCCGACCCCCATGATGAAGACCTTGGCGGCGGCGACGGTGCCGGCGGCGGTCATCATCATCGGCAGGGCTTTGCCGAACGCTTCGGCGCCCTCGATGACGGCGCGATAGCCGGCCAGGTTGGCCTGGGAGGACAGCACGTCCATGACCTGGGCGCGGGTGATGCGCGGCACGAACTCCATGGCGAAGGCGCAGGCGCCGGCCTTGGCCAGGGCGTTCAAGGTGGCCTTGTCCTGGTGCGGGTTGAGGGTGGCGACGACGGTGGCGCCGGACTTCAGGGCGGCGATCTCGTCGGCCTCTGGGCCGCGCACCTTGAACAGGACGTCGGCGTCCTTGAGGGCGGCTTTCAGGGTCTTTTCGAGCCTCGCCCCGGCCGCCTCGTAGTCGGCGTCGGGATAGGAGGACGCGGCCCCGGCCCCGGCTTCGACGGTGACGCTCCAGCCGGCGGCGATCAGCTTCTTGACCGTTTCGGGGGTGGCGGCGACGCGGGTCTCGCCCGCGCGGCGTTCCTTGGTCACAGCAATCACGGCCATGCCGGATATCCCCCATGTACACTCAGCGTCAGACGCGCTGTGAGGGTCTGTTTAGGGGAGAATCTTGCCCGTTGTCGAGCCCGGCCATGGTGCGCCGCGCAAGGTTATGCTGCGACGCAGCGTAAACCCGATACGACAACGCCGGCGACCCAGGGGATCGCCGGCGCGGAGGGTCTGCGATGAAGCCGGCAGCCTAGTGGCCGCCGCCCTTCTTCTCGCGCAGGAAGACGATGCCGAGCACCAGCAGGACCAGGGCCGGGATGGCGCCGCCGATGAAGCCGACCGGGGTGCAGAACCACATGACCAGGGCCAGGATGGCGACGGCGAGGGCCAGGCAGCCCCACTTCGTCATGCCCATGACGGCATGGTAGGTGGCCACTTGCTCGTGGATGTCCATCTCGCCGCGGTGGTAGTCGTCAGCCATGGGGATTCCTAAAGGTTGGGCCCAAGAATTCGCGTTCGCGGGCGGGGATACAACGGCCCCTCCCTAGACTCAAGGGCGGCCTGACCTCAAGCGGGGTTTACGGCGGTGGCCAGCCGGCCGGTGATCCAGTCGAGGACGAGACGTCCCTGGCGGGTGGCGCGCAGGCGCCCGTCGGCCGTCAGCAACAGGCCTTCGGCAGCCAGCGAGACCACCTCGGGATGGTCGGGGTTCAGGCCGAGCGGGGCCAGTTCGGCGAAGGCCACGCCGTCGTCGATGCGCAGGCCCATGAGCAGCCGCTCCTCGGCCGCCTCGACCGGCGACAGGGTTTCGCGCTCGGCGAACCCCGTGCCCGCGTCCCCGACGGCGCGGATGTAGGCCTCGATGCCGCGATGGGCGCCGGTGGCGGTGCGGGCCCCGTCCAGGGTCAGGCGGCCGTGGGCCCCGGGGCCGACCCCGACATAGTCCTGGCCGCTCCAGTAGACGAGGTTGTGGCGCGAGCGGGCGGCGGCTCCGCGCGCATGGTTGGAGACCTCGTAGGCGTCGAAGCCCTGGCCTTCCAGCACCGCCTGGGTGGTGTCGTAGAGGGCGGCGCCGAGGGTCTCGTCGGCCGGCTTGAACGCTCCGCGCCGCACAGCCCGGTCGAAGGCCGTGCCGGCCTCAATGGTCAGCTGGTAGGGCGAGATGTGTTCGGCCCCCCAGTCGATGGCGGTGCGCAGCTCTTCGGCCCAGGCCTGCGGGGTCTGGCCCGGCCGGGCGTAGATCAGGTCGAGCGACAGACGCGGGAAGAGGCGGGCCGCCTCGGCGGCGGCGCGGCGGGCGGCGCCGGCGTCGTGGTTGCGGCCGAGGAAGGTCAGCGAGGCGTCGTCGAGGGCCTGGACGCCCAGCGACAGGCGATTGACGCCAGCCTCGGCCAGGGCGGCGAAGCGGCCGGTCTCGGCGTCGGTCGGGTTGGCTTCGAGGCTGATCTCGAGATCGGGAACCGCGTCCCACAGCCGGCGGGCGGCGGCGATCATCTCGCCCGCGGCCTGGGGGTCCATCAGCGAGGGGGTGCCGCCGCCGAAGAAGATGGAGACCAGCCGGCGGGGGCCGGTCAGGGCGCGCTGGGCTGCCAGGTCGGCGAGGATGGCGGCGGCGAGGTCGGCCTGTTCCTGCGTCCTGCCCCGGTCGCGGACGACATTGAAGTCGCAGTAGGGGCAGATGCGGGCGCAGTAGGGCCAGTGGATATAGACCCCGAGGTCCGGCCCTTCTGGTCGCTCTTGCTGATCGTCCAGGCTCCGCCTGGCCGGCAAACGCTCCGTCATTCGAACAGGGCGGCCTTCAGCTTGGCGAAGGCGATGGTGCGATGGCTGATCGCCTCCTTGGCCTCTGTCTCCATCTCGCCGAAGGTCTGCGAACCACCCTTGGGCACAAAGATCGGGTCGTAGCCGAAGCCGTTGCCGCCCCGGCCCGGGAAGACCAGCGCGCCGTGGACCTCGCCCTGCACCACCACCGAGGGGCCGTCCGGCCAGGCGACGGCGAGGGCGCAGGTGAACCAGGCGGAGAAGTCGTCGGCCCCGGCCGCCTCCAGCCGCTCCTCGACCTTGCCCATGGCCACGGCGAAGTCCTTGCCCGGTCCGGCCCAGCGGGCCGAGAAGATGCCCGGCGCGCCGTCCAGGGCGGCGACCGACAGGCCGCTGTCGTCGGCCAGGGCGATGCGGCCGGAGATTTCGGCGGCGTGGCGGGCTTTCAGCAGGGCGTTGCCGACGAAGGTGGTCTCGGTCTCGTCGGGCTCGGGGATATTGAGCTCGCCCGCCGTCAGCACGGTGAAGCGGCCCTCCAGCAGGGCCGCCAGTTCGCGGGCCTTGCCGGGGTTGTGGGTGGCGGCGACGAGGGTCTCGCCGGCGGGGAGGATGAGAGCCATGAGCGCTTCATCCACCTCCCCGCCTTCCCGCGCAAGATTTCGCTGGCGCGGGTCCGGGTTAACAGCGTTAAGATACCCCCGATCTGACTTCGGAGGAGGGAACCGGTGGCGGTCAATCTGGAAATCAACGGCAAGCCCGTAACCGCGAAAGCGGCCGACGACACCCCCCTGCTGTGGGTGGTGCGCGACGAGCTGGGCCTGACCGGCACCAAGTTCGGCTGCGGCGTCGCCCAGTGCGGGGCCTGCACCGTGCATATCGACGGCCAGGCGACGCGCAGCTGCGTGACGCCGATCTCGGCCGTGGCCGGCATGAAGATCACCACCATCGAAGGCCTCGGCGGGGCCCATCCCGCGCAGCAGGCCTGGGCCAAACTCGACGTGCCGCAGTGCGGCTACTGCCAGTCGGGCCAGATCATGAGCGCCGCCGCCCTGCTGGCCGAAAAGCCCAGGCCGAGCGACGAGGAGATCGACGCGGCGATGAGCGGCAACATCTGCCGCTGCGGGACCTACCAGCGCATCCGCGCCGCCATCAAGGAAGCGTCGGGCATCAGCGCCGCCCTGCCGAAGACGGCCGAGGCCGTTCCGGCCGCCGCCGGCGCGAACCAGGGAGCGCGATAATGACCCGCCATATCCGCAACCTCGTCGACCAGGCAGCCGGCGCCATCAAGGCCGGCGTCAGCCGCCGCGAAGTCATCGTCACCGGCGTCGGCGCCGGCGGCGCGCTGCTGGTCGGCTGCAGCCTCGGCGACGCCATGAGCGTCGGCAGCCCGGTCAAGGTCGGGGAGTTCGGCCCCTTCCTGAAGATCGACACCAGCGGCGCCGTCACCGTCGTCTCCAAACACATCGAATTCGGCCAGGGCAACCACGCCGGCCTGGCCGCCATCGTCGCCGAGGAGCTCGACGCCGACTGGAGCCGGGTCAGGGTCGAGCAGGCTCCGGCCAACGCCAAGCTCTACGCCAACCTCGGCATGGGGGTGCAGGGCACCGGCGGCTCCTCGGCCATCGCCAACAGCTGGCCGCAGCTGCGCAAGGCCGGGGCCGCGGCCCGGGCGATGTTCGTCCAGGCGGCGGCCAGCAAGTGGCAGGTCAACGCCGCCGAGATCACCGTCAAGGACGGCATCGTCTCCCATGCGGCCAGCAACAAGGCGGCCGGCTTCGGCGAGCTGCTGGCCGACGCCGCCAAGGTGACGCCGCCGGAAACGCCGGTGCTGAAGGACCCCAAGAGCTTCACCCTGATCGGCACCGACCGGGTGCGGCGCAAGGACAGCGTCGCCAAGTCCAACGGCACGGCGAAGTTCACCCAGGACGTCCAGGAAGAGGGCCTGCTGGTCGCCATGGTCGCCCATGCGCCGCGCTTCGGGGGCAAGATGAAGAGCTTCGATGACGCCGCCGCCCGCAAGGTTCCGGGCGTCGTCGACGTCTTCAAGATCCCCAGCGGCGTCGCCGTGGTGGCGCAGAACACCTGGGCCGCCAAACAGGGCCGCGCCGCCCTGACCGTCGAGTGGGACGAGGAGAAGGCCGAGAAGCGCGGCAGCGACGCCCTGCTGGCCGAATACAGGAAGATCGCCGCCGGCCAGGGCCCGGCCGACCTGAAATGGACGGCCTTCGACAGCAAGGGCGACATCGCCTCGGCTACCGAGGGCGAACTGTTCGAGGTCGCCTACGACTTCCCCTACCTGGCCCACGCCAGCATGGAGCCGATGAACTGCGTCGCCCGGGTCAAGGGCAACAACGCCAGCCTGTCGTTCGGCTCGCAGATCCCGACCATCGACCAGCTCAACACCGCCAAGATCGTCGGCAACCTGCCGGGCGCCGTGCAGATCGAAACCCTGTTCGCTGGCGGCAGCTTCGGCCGCCGGGCGAATTTCCAGTCCGACTATGTGGTCGAATGCGTCCACATCGCCAAGAAGGTCGGCAAGGGGACGCCCGTAAAGCTGGTCTGGGACCGCGAGGACGACATGCGGGCCGGCTATTTCCGGCCGCTGGTCCATCACGACCTGAAGATCCGCCTCGACAAGGACGGTTTCCCGGCCAGCTGGCGCCACCGGGTGGTCAGCCAGTCGATCATGAAGGGGTCGCCGACCGGCACGCCGAAACTGGACGAGACGGCCGTCGAGGGGGCGCTGGGCTCGCCCTATCTGAAGGCGACACCGATCGTCGACGCCCAGCTGGCCCTGCCCGACGTCGATGTGCCGGTGCTGTGGTGGCGTTCGGTGGGGGCGACCCACACCGCCTTCGTCATGGAGCACACCATCGATCAGCTGGCCCGCAAGGCCGGCAAGGATCCCATCGAATACCGGCGGGCGCTGTACACGAAAGCCGACGCCAAGCGGCACCTCGCGGTGCTCGACCTGGCCGTCGAAAAGGCCGGGCCGACCGCAACCGAGGGCTATGCTCGCGGCGTGGCCGTGCATGAAAGCTTCGGCTCGGTGGTCGCCCAGATCGCCGAGGTCAAGATCGCCCCCGGCGGCGTCGAGCCTCGGGTCGGCCGGGTGGTCACCGCCATCGACTGCGGCACGGCCATCAGCCCTGACCAGATCGCCGCCCAGATGGAGGGCGGCACCTGCTACGGCCTGTCCGCCGCCCTGTTCGGCGAGATCACCCTGAAGGACGGGGTGGTCGAGCAGAGCAACTTCGACACCTACCGCGTGCTGCGGATCAACGAGTCGCCGACGGTGGAGACTTACATCCTGCCGAGCGGCAATGCGCCGAGCGGGGTCGGGGAACCGGGAACGCCGGTGATCGGTCCGGCGGTGGCCAACGCCCTGCTGGCAATGGGCCGTCCGGCGACCTTGAGCCAGCCGATGGTGAAGGCGGTCAAGGCCGCCTAGGAGCCGGGACGCGCCTTTTTTGAAGGGCGGCAAGTCGTTGTCGGCCTTCTGCCTTGATGACATCGGGCGTTCTGGCCCGCTGCGGCTCGCCGCTTTCCAGCCCCTTACGGACCGATTCACGCAGTTCATCCAATGAGGTGACGCCGAGTCGGTTGGTCTGGTTACAGCCGGTCCTCACGGTCCAGGGTCTCCAGACCCTTGCGGACCTGGGTCAGGTGCAGGGTGGCGACCAGCGGGGCGAGGGTGACGCGGACGCCGAGCCAGATCCAGGCGCCGTTCAGGCTGAGGTCTTCACCGCGGCTTTCGATCTTCAGCCAGGCGCCGATGGCCATGGCGATGGCCGGAACCAGCCAGAGGGCGACCCACTTGGGCGCCCGAACGAGGACCTGGTCGCCGCGAAACACCACCGGGATAGACAGGTCGCCCGGTACGCGCTTCTGCGCGGCCCAGGACATCGAGAATATGATGGCCAGGCTGAAGATCCAGAAGACGTCCCCGGCGATGGAGATGCCCTGGATCACACCGTCACCTGGGCGCCGAGTTCGACCACGCGGCCGGGCGGGATCTTGAAGAAGTCGGTCGGGTTGGCCGAGTTCTTCATCAGGAAGATGAAGAGCTTGTCCTGCCAGAGCGGCATGCCGCTGTTGGCGCTGGGGACGATGGAGCGGCGGCCGAGGAAGACGCTGGTGGCCATGATGTCGAACTTCAGCCCCTGCTTGCGGCACAGGGCCAGGGCCTTGGGCACATTGGGCGATTCCATGAAGCCATAGGTGATGATCAGCTTCTTGAAGTCGTCGTTGACCTTCTCGATCCTGACCCGGTGCTCGTCGGAAACGCGCGGCGTCTCGGCGTTGCGGACTGTGCAGATGATGTTCTTCTCGTGCAGCACCTTGTTGTGCTTGAGGTTGTGCATCAGGGCGACGGGGGTGACGTCCGGGTCGCTGGTCAGGAAGATGGCGGTGCCGGGGGCGCGGTGCGGGGCCCGGGCCTCGAGGATGGCGATCAGGTCGACCAGGGGCACGGAGTCGCGCCGGGTCTTTTCGGTCAGGATCTGGCCGCCGCGGGTCCAGGTCCACATGATGATCACCAGCACCCCGCCGAACACCAGCGGCATCCAGGCGCCCTGCGGGATCTTCAGCAGGTTGGAGGAGATGAAGGTCAGGTCGAGGGCCAGCAAAGGCACGAGCACGCCCAGGGTGGCGGGCCAGGTCCACTTCCACAGGAAGCGGATGATGACGAAGGCCAGCAGGGTGTCGACGAACATCGAGCCGGTCACCGCGATGCCGTAGGCGGCGGCGAGGTTGGACGAGGTCTTGAAGCTGAACAGCAGCACCAGAACCCCGACCATCAGCATGGTGTTGACCTGCGGCACATAGATCTGGCCGGCCTGGGTCTCGCTGGTCCGGCGGATGTCGATGCGCGGCAGCAATCCAAGCGAAACGGCCTGCTGGGTGACCGAGAAGGCGCCGGTGATCACCGCCTGGCTGGCGATGATGGTGGCGACCGTGGCCAGCATCAGGACCGGCCAGTAGACCGGCTGCGGGATCATGGCGAAGAACGGATTTTCCCGGGCCTCGGGGTGCGACAGGATCAGGGCGCCCTGGCCCAGGTAGTTGAGGATCAGGCAGGGCCAGACCAGCACGAACCAGCCGGTCCGGATCGGCTTCTTGCCGAAGTGGCCCATGTCCGAATAGAGGGCCTCGGCCCCGGTCACGGCCAGGAAGACGCTGCCCAGGATGACGAAGCCGAGGAAGCCGTTCTGGATCAGGAACTGGATGCCGTAGTGCGGGCTGACGGCGCGGAAGATCGTCAGGTCGTCGGACAGGTGGTAGAGGCCAAGGCCGCCCAGCACCAGGAACCAGCCGGCCGTGATGGGCCCGAAGAAGGTGGCCATGCGGTGGGTGCCGCGCGACTGCACGAGGAACAGGGCGATCAGGATGCCGGCCGAGATCGGCAGGACCCAGTCGTCGACCTTGCCGGCCATGCCGGGCGCATCCTTGATGCCCTCGACCGCCGACAGCACCGAAACCGCCGGGGTGATGATGCCGTCGCCGTAGAACAGGGCGGCGCCGATGACGCCGAGGAAGAAGACGGTGGCCGAGCGCTTGCCGTTCGGCTTGGCCAGGGTCCGCCGGGCCAGCGCCATCAGGGCCAGGGTGCCGCCCTCGCCCTTGTTGTCGGCCCGCATCAGCAGGACGACGTATTTCAGGGTGACGACCAGCATCAGGGCCCAGATGACCAGCGAGACGACGCCGAGCACGGCCAGTTCGCTGGCCACGGTGCCCTTGGTGTGGTGCAGGGCTTCGCGCATCGCATAGAGCGGGCTGGTGCCGATGTCGCCGAAGACGACGCCGATGGCCCCGAGGGCCAGCATCCAGAAGCCGCCATGACTGTGACCGCTGGCGCCCCCATCCGCGTGGGCATCTGGCGCGTTCGGCGTGTCGGAAATCGAGGTGGCGGCCGCTGGGGTCGCGTCGGCGGGCTCTGCGGCCATGCGGTCTAAAGTCCAGCGGCCATGAACCGGCCTCTCGGAGAGCGCCACGACGGCGCGGCGGGCGCGATACACCCTTTCCACAAGCGCTTCAATCGCCCACGGGTTTCGTCGCGATTTGGCCGACCCATTGTGTGCAACCCCTTGGGCGCCTACCTTTTCACCAACCAACGATGTCCGACAGCCAGAAATTTCCCGTCGCCGCCCATGCGCTGGCCTATCTCGCCCACAAGGATGCGGATGCGCCGGCGCGCGCCGTCTCCTCGGCGGAGCTGGCCGCCTCGATGCCGACCAACCCGGTGGTGGTGCGGCGGGTGACCGCCATGCTGGCCAGGGCCGGGCTGATCGCCACCCGCATGGGGGCCGGCGGCGGCGCCTGGCTGACGCGGGATCCGGGGACCATCACCCTCGACGAGGTGCTGCGGGCCGTCGATGGCTGCACCCACCTGGGCGTCGCCCCGGCCGGGGTGAAGGGCTGCCCCGTGGGCGAGCGCATCCCGGATGCGGTCAGCGCGGCGATCCGGGCGGCCGACAGCGCGGCTTCGGAGCGGCTGAGCAGGATTACTGTGCTCGACCTGCTCGCCGAACCCGTGAAGAACGCCAGCGCCGCTTGAACGCAGCCTGTTCCTCCGGAACAGGCTGTCTCTTGCTTACCGTGCAAGCCGCCTTCGGCGGATTGCACTTGGCCGCGGCGCAGGTCAGTTTCCCCCTACCGACAGCTTGGGAATTCACAGCCGCATGGCCCGCCGCCTCGCCCTGATCACCGGCGCCTCCGCCGGCATCGGCGCCGCCTTCGCCCGCATCTATGCCGCCCATGGCTATGACGTGGCCCTGACCGCGCGCCGGGCCGACAAGCTGACCGTGGTGGCCGAGGAAATCTCCCTGCGCTCGGGGGTCGAGACCCTGACCATCGCCGCCGACCTGACCGATCCGGGCGCGCCCGACGCCATCCTCGCCCAGCTGGCCGCCCACGGCCGCGACGTCGACGCCCTGGTCAACAACGCCGGCTACGGCCTGCCCGGCGTCTATGCCGACAGCAAGTGGGAGGCGCAGAAGGACTTCATCCAGGTGATGGTCACCGCCCCGTCGGAACTGGCCCACCGGGTGGTGCCGGGGATGATCGACCGCAAGTTCGGCCGCATCGTCAATGTCGCCTCCCTGGCCGGGCTGATGCCGGGCGCGGCGGGCCACACGCTGTACGCGGCCTCGAAGAGCTATCTGGTGCGCTTCAGCCAGAGCCTGCACCTGGAGACCGAGAACACCGGCGTCCACGTCACGGCGTTGTGCCCCGGCTTCACCTACAGCGAGTTCCACGACGTCAACGGCACCCGCGACCTGGTCACCGGTTCGACCCCGGACTGGCTGTGGCTGGGGGCCGACGAGGTGGCCGCCAACGGCTATGAGGCGGCCGAGGCCAACCGGCCCGTCTGCGTGCCCGGCGCGCCGAACAAGACCATCGCCGCCCTGACCAAGTTGATCCCCGACGAATGGATGCTGGCCCTGCTGGCCAGCCAGGGCGGCCGGTTCAGGAACACCCGGGCCTAGCGATCGGTCGCGTAGGGGGCGGCGGCGGCCGGGGTGATCAGCCCCTTGGTGGTGTCCGAGATCCCGACGATGATGAACTGCACCGCCATGGCGCAGAGGATCAGGCCCAGCACCCGGACGATGATGGTCATGCCGATGCGGCCCAGCAGCCGGCTGATCACCGGCGTCAGCCAGAAGCAGATCATGGTGGCGAAGCTGACCGCGAACAGGGCCGTGACCGCCGCCGCGTCGCCGATCCAGCCCAACCGTTTGGCCTCGCTGGCGTAGATGACCACCGTCGAGATGGCGCCGGGGCCGATCAGCAGCGGCATGGCGAACGGCACGACCAGCCGTTCGAACCGGCGGCGGGCATAGGCGGCGGCGCCTTCCTTCTCGCCGATCTCGGCGGCGTCGGCGAACTTGGCGGTGAAGTCGTCGCGGGCCATGTCGAGGCCGAGCAGGAAGAGGATCACCCCGCCGGCGATGCGGAAGGCGGCCAGGCTGATCCCGAAGAACTCCAGCAGGGTCAGGCCGGTGAAATAGAAGAAAGCCAGGAACAGGAAGGCGAAGACGCAGATGTACAGCGCCACCATCCGCCGGCCGGCGGCGAGCGCCCCGGCCGTCGCCGCCGCGAAGACGGGGACGTTGCCGATCGGGTCGATCAGGGCGAACAGGGCGACGAAGAAGTTGACGAAGAGGTCCGTGGCGGTCATTCAGCCTCTCTAGCCCAAAACTCGAAGATTCGCGCGCCGAACGCTGTTTCGCCGCGTCCGGAGCTAGCCATGACCCCCTCCGCTTCTGGCGATCCCCGCCTGATCGTCGCCCTCGACCTGCCGACGCGCGCGGAGGCCGAGGCGCTGGTCGAGACGCTGGGCGACAGCGTCTGTTTCTACAAGGTCGGGCTGCAGCTGCTGGCGACGGGCGGCATGGAGATGGCCCGGGACCTCAAGGCGCGCGGGCGGTCGGTGTTCCTCGACTGGAAGCTGCACGACATCGGGGCGACGGTGGAGAAGGCGACGGCGGCGATTGTCGCCAGCGGCGCCTGCGACCTGCTGACCGTGCATGCCGAGCCGCAGGTGATGGCGGCGGCGGTTCGGGGCCGGGGCGGCGAGCGGTCGGCGAAGATCCTCGGGGTGACCGTGCTGACCAGCCTGACCGGGCAGGACCTGGCCGAGATGGGCTACGGCATGGGCGTCGAGGCGCTGATCGAGCGGCGGGTGCGGCAGGCGGTCGACGCCGGCGTCGACGGGGTCGTGGCCAGCCCGCACGAGGCGCACATTGCGAGGCGGATCGGCGGTCCGGACTTCCTGGTGGTGACGCCGGGCGTGCGGCCGGCCGGGGCGGCGATGAACGACCAGGCGCGGGCGGCGACACCGGCCGACGCGCTGGCCGGCGGGGCCAGCCATCTGGTGGTGGGCCGGCCGATCACAGCGGCCGATGATCCGCGAGCGGCGGCGCGGGCGATCAGCGCGGAAATGGGCGAAGCGGTCCACTGACGTCCCTCCCCGACTTGCGGAGGGCAGGCCGAAGGCCAGTGGGGAAGTGGGTCACCACTTCCGCCGCCGGTGCTTGTTGATAACTGGGTGGGCTTTTAAAGCTGTAGCCGACTTCCCCACCTGACGCGCAACGCGCGTCTGCCCTCCCCAAGTCGGGGAAGGACGGCGCTAGTCCCGCTTCCAGTCGCCGGACTTGCCGCCGGTCTTGGAGATCAGGCGCACCCCGTCGATGACCATGCCTTTATCGGCGGCTTTCAGCATGTCGTAGAGGGTCAGGCAGGCGACCGAAACGGCCGTGAGGGCTTCCATCTCCACCCCGGTCGGACCGGTGGTGCGGACGGTGGCGGTGACTTCGAAGCCGTCGTCGCAGGGCGTGACCACGACGCCGACCTTGCTCAGCGCCAGGGGGTGGCAGAGGGGGATCAGGTCGCTGGTGCGCTTGGCGGCCATGACGCCGGCCAGTTCGGCGGTGGTCAGGACGTCGCCCTTGGCGGCGGCGCCCGACACCGCCAGATCGCGAACCGCCGGCGTGGTGCGGACCAGCCCCATCGCCACGGCCTCGCGCAGGGTCGAGGGCTTGTCCGAGACATCGACCATGCGGGCCCGGCCCTGGTCGTCGAGGTGTGTCAGGCGGCTCATGCCTCAAGCAGCCTCGGCATCAGTTCGACCATGTTGCAGGGCCGGTGGCGGCTGTCGAGCTGGGCGGCGATGACCTTGTCCCAGCCGTCCCTCACCGCCCCGTTCGAGCCCGGCAGGCAGAAGACGAACACCCCGTCGACGATGCCGGCCAGGGCGCGGGACTGCAGGGTCGAGAGGCCGACGGTCTGGTAGCTGACCAGGTGGAAGATCACCGCAAAGCCGTCGATCTCCTTCTGGAACAGCGGCCGCACCGCTTCCGGCGTCACGTCGCGGCCGGTCAGGCCGGTGCCGCCGGTGGTGACGATGGCGTCGATCTCGCCTGACTGCGTCCAGGCCTTGATCTGGCTGCGGATGGCCTCGACCTCGTCCCTGACCATCTTCTTGTCGGCCAGCTCGTGGCCGGCGTCCGTCACGCGGGTCGCCAGCAGGTGGCCGGAGGTGTCGCTTTCCTCGTCGCGGGTGTCGGAGACGGTCAGCACCGCCACACGGACCGGCTTGAAGGCCCAGGCCTCGTCGATCTTGCCGCCGATGGTCAGGCTCATTTGTCGTCATCCTGAGCAGCCTGCGAAGCAGGCGTGTCGAAGGGCGTATCCCAGCGTCCGGCGTCGGTCCTATCGCGGTCGGTGGGTTCGATCCAGCGCGCGCCGTCCGGGCCGTGCTCCTTCTTCCAGAAGGGGGCGCGGGATTTGAGCCAGTCCATCAGGTGGTCGCAGGCCTCGAAGGCGGCGCGGCGGTGGGGCGCGGCCGTCGCCACGAAGACGATGGCCTCGCCGGGCGCGATGGCCCCGATGCGGTGGACGACCACGGCGTCCTGCAGGCCGAAGCGGTGGATGGCGGCATTGACCGCCTTGGCGATCTCGGCGTCGGTGAAGCCCTCGTAGGCCTCCAGCTCCAGGGCCGTGGTCTGGCCGCGTTCGGCGCGGGCCAGGCCCGTGAAGCTGGCGATGGCGCCGGTCTCGTCGCGGCCGACCGAAAACCGGCTCAGCAGCTGGCCCGGATCGAAGGGCGCGCTCTGCAGGGTGACGCTCATCCGCCGCTCATCGGCGGCAGGAAGGCGACCTCGGAGGCGGCGGTCAGGGCGATGTCGGCGCGGACCAGGGCCTTGTCGACGGCGACCTGCACCGAAGGTCCGGCCAGGGCTTCGGCGAGGTGCGGATCGGCCGACAGGGCGGTGCGCAGATCGGCGAGGGTGGCGGCCTCGATGGTCTTTTCGCGCCAGCCGGCGACGTCGGCGAAGCGGCCAAACAGCAGGACCTTGGCCATCAGCCGCCCGTCGTCGACATGTGGCGGGCGACCGACGGCGCGCCGCCGATGTGGAAGTCGTGGCCCTTGGGCTTGCCCAGGATGGCGGCGCGGATGGCGGTGGCCAGGTCGGCGTCGGAGCCGCCGGCCCGCATCACGGCCCGCAGGTCGGTGGCGTCGTCCTGGCCCAGGCAGGTGTGCAGCGTGCCGGTGCAGGTCAGCCGCACGCGGTTGCAGGCCTCGCAGAAATTGTGGCTGAGCGGGGTGATCAGGCCGAGCCGGCCGCCGGTCTCCTTGATCCGCACATAGCGGGCCGGGCCGCCGGTCGACAGCGGCAGGTCCTCAAGGGTCCAGTAGCTGGCCAGCTCGTCGCGCACCGTCTTCAGGCTGAGGTACTGGTCGGTGCGGTCGGCCTCGATCTCGCCCATCGGCATGGTCTCGATCAGGGTCAGATCCATGCCTTCGCCATGAGCCCACTGGATCAGGGCCGGGAGCTCGGCGGCGTTATCCTGGGCCAGGGCGACGGTGTTGATCTTCAGCTGGATGCCGGCGGCGCGGGCGGCCTCGAGGCCGGCCATCACCTGGGCCAGGTCGCCGCCGCGCGTCAGGGTGCGGAAGAGGTCGGGCTTCAAGGTATCGAGCGAGACGTTAATGCGGCGGACGCCGAGATCGGCCAGTTCGGCGGCGTGGTGGGCCAGGCGGGTGCCGTTGGTGGTCAGGGTCAGTTCCTGCAGCGCCCCGCTGTGCAGGTGGCGCGAGAGACCGCGGACCAATTCCATGAAGCCCTTGCGGACCAGCGGCTCGCCGCCGGTCAGCCGCAGCTTCCTGACCCCCAGGCCGATGAACACCGAGGCGACGCGGTCGAGTTCCTCGAGGCTGAGCACCTCGGCCTTGGGCAGGAAGACCATCCGCTCGGCCATGCAGTAGACGCAGCGCAGGTCGCACCGGTCGGTCACCGACACCCGCAGGTAGGAGACCCGGCGCGCGAAGGCGTCGAGCAGAGGCTGCCCCCCCACCAAGGGGTTTGTCGCGGTCGCTTGCGCGGGAGGAGCGTCGTAGGGTGTCATCTCACCTCAAGAATAGGCGCGAAGCGGGCATGGGGACAGAGGCGCGATCACCAGCGGCGCATTGGCAGGCGCTGGTTCTCGCCGCCGGCCTCAGCGTTCGCTTCGGCGCGCCCAAACTTCTGGCGCCCTGGCGGGGCGGACTGCTCATCGACGGGGCGCTGGAGGCGGCCTTCGCCGCGCCGGTGGCGCGGGTCATCGTCGTCACCGGCGGCCATGCGGCCGGCGTGACGGCGGCTGCCGAGGCCTTCGCGGCGCGGGCCGGGCAGTCGTCGCGGCTGGCCCTGGTTCACGCCGCCGACCATGGCGAGGGGCTGTCGGCCTCGCTGCGGGCCGGCATCGCCAGCCTGCCCGAAGACACCGACGGCGTCTTCGTCTTCCTGGCCGACATGCCAGGCATTCCGCCGGGCGTGGCGCCGGCTCTGATCGCCGCCCTGACCGGGGACCACGACGCCGCGGCCCCGATGTTCGAGGCCCGACGGGGCCATCCGGTGCTGCTCGGCCGGGCGCTGTTCGAACCGATCCGCCGGCTGACCGGCGACCACGGGGCCGGGCATCTGCTCAAGGGGCTCGGCGAGCGGCTGGCGCTGGTTCCGGTCGAGGATCCCGGCATCCTCAAGGATATCGACCGCCCCGAGGATCTCTGAACCGATCCTGCACCGGCCCGCCCACAAGCCGCCGCAAAGGTTCGGCGTCATCGATCCATGTTCGACCGCCGCACCCTGCTGCTCACCGCCCCCGCCCTGCTGCTGCCCGCCGTGGCCCGCGCCGCGCCGACCGACTGGGGCGAGAAGCTGGTGGTGGCGGCGCGCGGCCAGATCGGCAAGACGATTGTCTACGATCCCGCCTATGTCCGCCTGCCCTATCCCGGCGGCGACGTGCCGATCGGCCGCGGCGTCTGCAGCGATGTGGTGATCCGCGCCTACCGCACCGCCTTCGGCCTCGACCTGCAGGAGAAGGTGCACAGGGACATGGCCGCCGACTTCGGCGCCTATCCCCGGACCTGGGGCCTGCGCGGCCCTGACAGCAACATCGACCACCGCCGCGTGCCCAATCTCGAGGTGTTCCTGCGCCGCAAGGGCGCGCAGCTGGCGCCGGGAACCCCGTGGAAGGCCGGCGACCTGATCACCCAGCGCCTCCTGCCCGGGCGATACTCCCACATCCTGATCGCCACCGGCCGCCGCAACGCCTTCGGCCAGGAGATCATCGTCCAGAACAACGGCGCCGGCGCCAGGCTGGAGACGCCACAGGTCCTGGCCGAGCTGTTCGGCCACTACCGGCTGGACCCGACCAGGGCCTGATTTTCCGAAATCCGCCCCGGCGGGGTTGACCCAAACGCCCCTTGGGCGTTGAAGGCGCGCACCTCTGTTTTTGCCCCTGAAGGATGCCGCCGTGGCCGACAAGAAGATCAAGAAGGTCGTTCTCGCCTATTCGGGAGGGCTCGACACCTCGATCATCCTCAAATGGCTGCAGACCGAGTACCAGGCCGAGGTGGTGACCTTCACCGCCGACCTCGGCCAGGGCGAGGAACTGTCGCCGGCCCGCGATAAGGCCCTGCTGCTCGGCATCAAGCCGGAGAACATCTTCGTCGAGGACCTGCGCGAGGAGTTCGTCCGCGACTACGTCTTCCCGATGTTCCGGGCCAACACCGTCTATGAGGGCCAGTACCTGCTCGGCACCTCGATCGCCCGGCCGCTGATCGCCAAGAAGCAGATCGACATCGCCCGCCAGGTCGGGGCCGACGCCGTCTCCCACGGGGCCACCGGCAAGGGCAATGACCAGGTGCGGTTCGAGCTCGGCTACTATGCCCTGGAGCCCGACATCACCGTCATCGCCCCCTGGCGCGAATGGGACTTCAAGAGCCGCGAGGCCCTGCTCGACTTCGCCCAGAAGCACCAGATCCCGATCGCCAAGGACAAGCATGGCGAGGCGCCGTTCAGCGTCGACGCCAACCTGCTGCACAGCTCGTCCGAGGGTAAGGTGCTGGAGGACCCGGCGGTCGAGGCCCCCGAGTTCGTCCACATGCGCACCATCGCGCCGGAGGACGCCCCCGACACCCCGGTGATCTTCACCATGGACTTCGAGCGCGGCGACCCCGTGGCCATCAACGGCGAGGCCCTGTCGCCGGCCGCCCTGCTGACCAAGCTCAACGAACTGGGCCACGACAGTGGCGTCGGCCGGCTCGACCTGGTCGAGAACCGCTTCGTCGGCATGAAGAGCCGCGGCGTCTACGAGACCCCGGGCGGAACCATCCTGCTGGCCGCCCACCGCGGCATCGAGAGCATCACCCTGGACCGGGGGGCCATGCATCTGAAGGACGAGCTGATGCCGAAGTACGCATCGCTGGTCTACAACGGCTTCTGGTTCGCGCCGGAGCGGGAGATGCTGCAGGCGGCCATCGACTACAGCCAGCAAAAGGTCACCGGCCAGGTGCGGATCAAGCTCTACAAGGGCAACGTCGGCATCATCGGCCGGACCAGCCCCTACAGCCTGTACGACCAGGAACTGGTGACCTTCGAGGAAGGCAAGGTGGCCTACGACCACCGCGACGCGGCCGGCTTCATCAAGCTCAACGCCCTGCGCCTGCGCGGCCTGGCCAAGCGGGACCGCCGCGAGAGCTAGGGGCGGTCAACCGCGATGCGGATGACCTGGCCGGCCTTGTCATCGGCCAGCCAGATGGCGCCGTCGCCGGCGACGGCGATGCCGACCGGCGCCCCCTGCTTGCGAATCTTGGTCGCGCCCCAGCCGGGTGTCAGCACCAGCGGCTCGGCGGCCGGGCCGGGGCCGTAGGCGCGAGGCGATCCGCCGTAGATCGGATAGCGGGCGCCGCGCTTCGTTACCGGCACGCCCTGGCTGTCGGTTTCGAAGGCGACCAGCCGGCCGCCGGTCGAGCGGTAGCCGTGCCAGGTCATCAGCAGCCGGCCGCGCAGGCCCGGGAACATCGCGCCCTGGTACCAGAGCATGTCGAGCGGCGCGGCGTGCGGCGGCAACAGAAGCCCGGCCTCGAAGCGGCCGGTCGTGCGGCCGCAGCCCAACGGACCGTCGCCTGAAGGCCAGCCCGGAGCCGGCTGACCGGCGGCGTCGCAATAGGGCCAGCCATAGTCCGGTGGTCCGTGCCGCCCCGTCGCACCGATGACGTTGATCTCGTCGAAGGGCGCCCAGCGGGTCGAGGTGTCGTAGCTGTTTTCACCCTGCAGCAAGATTCCGGAGGGGTGCTGGGCCAGGGCCACCGAATTGCGCAGACCCGTGGCGATCACCGTCCATTCGGGCGACCAGCCTCCGCGGCCATCGGGCGCATAGCGGCGAAGCTGGGCCGCCGCGGTGAGTTCCGGGCAGGTAGGTCCGGCAGCGCGGCCGTCGGCGCCCAGGCACTGGTCGGAGGGAGCTCCGACATTGACGATCAGGGCGCCATCGGGGGCGAAGACGAACTTGCTCAAGGGGTGGCGGTTGTCGTGCAGGCGGTTGTCCGGCAGGCCGGTGATGACGGGCCGGATCGTGGCGGCGGGATTGGGGGTGTCCGGGTCGAAGCGGAAGATGCGGCTCATCTCGCCGACGTAGACGCGGCCGTCGGGCCCGAGGCCCAGGGCGTGGGGCAGGTTGAGGCTGCCGATCAGCCGGGTCAGACGCGGCGGGCGGCCCGGCGCGGCGCTGAGCCGCCAGACGGCGCCGTTGGCCGTCGTCCAGCCACCGAGGTCGCTGACGATCCAGTCGCCGCCGGGCAGCTGGACCAGGGAGCGCGGCAGGCGCATCCGCCGCCCGCCGGCCGGGCCGACGACCAGGCCGGCGCAGTAGCCTTTCGCCATGCCGATGTCGGCGCGGGGATAGCCGTCGCAGGTGGCGCGGGGCTGGGCGGCGGCCGGGGCGGCGAGGAACAGGGGGAAGAGCAGGGAGACGAGGACGCGCATGGCGATATTGGTCGGCGCCGGGCGGACGCGGTCAACCTTCCTCCCGGACAGCGCCTCTACGGCGCGTCGTCGAGCCGGTTGTAGGGATAGCGGTCGCGGATTTCGGCCTGGAAGAACCGGCCCTGCGACTCCGCCTCGACGAAGCTGCGGTGCACCTCGCCCGGGACGCCGACGTAGACGTACTCGCCGCCGCTGCGGAATTTCACGAACAGCTTGCCGTGGGTTTCCCTGTAACGAATGCGGTCGATGGCGGTGGATTGGTCCGGCATGCGGGCCTCCAGGGTTCGTCCGTAGACTGGTTGTAACGCGCTCGCGTCAAAACGTTTCCGCCCTTGCAACACAGGCGATCCGTGTCAGCTTGCCGCGACAAGGGACGGAGCCGGCGAGACGCATGAAACGACTGATCCCCCTGATCGCCGTCCTGGCGGTTCTGGCCGGGCCGGCCGCGGCCGGCGACGTGCGCTGCCTGATGGAGCATCTGCCGGCCGAAAAGCGCGCCGAGGTCGAGGCTCTCTACGCTCGCAGCGTCGACGAGGGCCTGGCCTCCAGCCTCTACAGCGAGGCCGATTTCGAGGCCATGCTGGCGGCCTGCAAGGTCGCCACCGACGACGAGACCCGGCTGACCGCCGCCGCCCAGGCCCTGGCCGGCTATGAGGCCGAGACCGGGGTCGCCCTGTGGCTGAAGACCAACCGCGATATCGACGACCACACCCTGCAGGGGGTGTGGTCGGCCAGCCGGCTGGCCGATCCGACCGTCGCCGAGGCCGCCTCCGGCGACGAGGCCCTGGCCGCCACCCTGGTCTTCGAACTGGCCGCCAAGCTGGGGCTGGAAGACCAGGAGGACCTCGGCAACCTGGCGGCCTACGTTTCGGCCCGGCTGCTGCGCCAGACCAGCGAACGCAAGTTCTGATCGCGAAACGGCGGCCGTTTGCAACGGACGCGAAGCGTGACAGCCTCCGGCCAGGGAGCCGGCCATTCCACCTGAGAGATTGCCGCCGGCGGGGAGAGAACCATGCAACATCCGCACAGCCTGGTGGCGATCGTCACCTGTCTTTCACTGCTCGTCTTCATCTGGATGATGATCCGCGTCGGCGGGGCCCGCGGCCGCACCGGCATCAGCCCGCCGGCCATGACCGGCCATCCGGACCTCGAGCGCCACGTCCGGGTGCATCTGAACACCCTCGAGGTCCTGCCGATCTACCTGACCAGCCTGTGGCTGTTCACCCTGGTCTACCCGGCCTTCCCGTTCAACGACCTGATCGCCGCCGGCCTCGGCCTGGTGTGGATCCTCGGCCGGGTGATCTATGCCCTCGCCTATGTGAAGGACCCGGCCACCCGCTCGCGCGGCTTCGGCATACAGGGCCTGGCCACCATCCTGCTGCTGGTCGGCGCCCTGGCCAAGGCGATCTGGGTGCTGGTGACGGTCGGCGCGTGAGCCTGATCGACCCCAGTCCGTTCAAGGCCGAGCCGGAGGCGGGCGGCGGTACGCCGTTCGCCCCCAGCGCCTATGTCGGGCCTCGGGGCCTCGGGGCCGACTTCAAGGATCCCCGGCCGCTGACGGCCTGGACCAACGGCTTCATCTGGGCCGATACCGCCTTTTCGGCCTTGCTCGGCCTGATGCTGCTGGCCCAGGTGTTCGGGATCGCCGAGGTCATACCGCTCGACGAGACCGTGGATCTGACCCCGGGCCAGCTCGCCTTCAGCCTGACGGCGATGGCCTACATCGGCTTCATCTTCGTGCGGATGCTCATCGTGCTGCGCTGGTTCTGGCGCGCCAACAAAAACGCCCGCGCCCTGAGCAGCGGTATCGAGACGACCCCGGGCTGGGCCTGGGGCTTCTTCTTCATTCCGCTCATGAACCTCTGGCGGCCCTTCCAGACGATGGAGGAGATCTGGGCCTCTTCGCAGAGCCCGCACAACTGGCGGACCGTCGAGACGCCGGTGCTGATGCGCTGGTGGTGGGGCGTCTGGCTGCTCAGCAATATGGCCGACAACCTGGCCGGCCGCTTCATGGACAAGGCCGACAGCCTGCAGTTCGGCGCCGCCGTCGGCGTGCTGGGCTACGGGCTCAGCGTCGCCTGCAACCTGCTGTTCCAGCGGCTGATCGACCCGGTCGCCCGGAGCCAGTGGGCCAACTCCCAGGAGGGCGTCTTCGACTGATGAAGACGGTGCTGTCGTCTGCAGCCAGAACCGTCTGCGCAGCCCGACGGCCGAACAGGTGTTCGCCGACTGGCCGGGCGTCGAAACCGCCTCGGCCGGAACCAACAACGACGCCGAGACGCCGTTGGACGCCGAACTGGTGGCCTGGGCCGACCTGATCTTCGTCATGGAGCGGCCGCACCGGGCCAAGCTGCAGCAGAAGTTCCGCAAGGCGCTGAGGGGCCGGGTGATCTGCCTCGACATCCCCGACGACTACGCCTTCATGGATGAGGCGCTGGTGCGGCTGCTCGAGGCCAAGGTCATTCCGCACCTGCCCCAGGGCTGAGGCCGGTCAGTGCGCCTCGTCCCAGTTCCTGGCGGCACGGGCCTCGACGACCAGGGGCACGCTGATGTCGACGGCGGGATAGGGCGCGCCCTCCATCACCCGGCGGGCGACGGCGATGGTCGCCTCGGCCTCGGCCTCGCTGGCCTCGAAGACCAGTTCGTCGTGCACCTGCAGCAGCATCTTCGAGGATAGCCCCGCCTCGCGCAGGGCGTCCGGCATGCGGGCCATGGCCCGGCGGATGATATCGGCGGCCGCCCCCTGCAGCGGGGCGTTGATGGCCGCCCGCTCGGCGAACTGGCGGTGGGCGACGCTCTTGCCGTTGATGTCGGGGATGTGGATCTTGCGGCCGAAGATGGTGCTGACGAAGCCGTGCTGGCGCACCTGCGACCGCATCTCCTCCATATAGTCGCCGATGCCGGGGAAGCGGCGGAAGTAGGTCTTGATGTAGTCGGCCGCTTCGCCCTGCGGGATCGACAGCTGGTTGGCCAGGCCGAAGGCGCTGATGCCGTAGACGATGCCGAAGTTGATGGCCTTGGCCCGGCGGCGGACCTCGGCCGGCATGCCCTCGATGGGGGTGTCGAACATCTCCGACGCCGTCATGGCGTGGATGTCGAGGCCCTCCTTGAAGGCGCTCTTCAGCTGCGGGATGTCGCCGACGTGGGCCAGCAGGCGCAGTTCGATCTGGCTGTAGTCGGCGCTGATCAGCACATGGCCCGGCTCGGCCACGAAGGCCTTGCGGATCTTGCGGCCCTCCTCGGTGCGGATCGGGATGTTCTGCAGGTTGGGGTCCGACGAGGAGAGGCGCCCCGTCGTGGTCGAGGCCATGGCGTAGGCGGTATGGATGCGGCCGGTCTTGGGCGAGATCGCCGCGATCAGGTTGTCGGTATAGGTGCCCTTGAGTTTCGACAGCTGGCGCCAGTCGAGGATCAGGCGCGGCAGGGCGTGGCCGTCGATGGCCAGTCTCTCCAGCACGTCGACGTCGGTGGCCCATTGGCCGGTGGCGGTCTTCTTGCCGCCCTCCAGGGCCATTTCGCCGAACAGCACCTCGCCGATCTGCTTGGGACTGCCGAGGTTGAACGGCCGGCCGAGCAGGTCGTGGGCTTTTGCCTCGAAGTCGGCCATGCGCAGGGAGAAGTCGTGGCTCAGGCGGCGCAGCTCGTCGGTGTCGACCCGCACCCCGGCGTTCTCCATGGCGGCGATGACCGGCGGCAGGGGCCGCTCGAGGGTCTCGTAGACGGTCAGCATGCCCTCGCGGGCCAGGCGGGGCTTCAGTTTGTGCCAGAGGCGCAGGGTGACGTCGGCGTCCTCGGCGGCGTAGCAGGTCGCCTCGCCCAGCTGCACATGTTTGAAGCTGATCTGCGCCTTGCCGGTCCCGGCCACCTGTTTGAACGGGATCGGCTTGTGGCCGAGCCAGAGCTCGGAAAGCTCGTCCATGCCGTGGTTATGCAGGCCGGCCTCCAGCACGTAGGAGATCAGCATGGTGTCGTCGATGGGGGCGACATCGATGCCGCGCAGGGCCATGACGGCGATGTCGTACTTGGCGTTCTGGGCGACCTTCAGCACCGCCGGCGATTCCAGCAGCGGCTTGAGGCGGGCCAGGGCCGTGGCCTTGTCGATCTGCGACTCGACCGGAGCGGCCTCGGTCAGGAGGTCGCCGCCGACCGCCTCATGGGTCAGGGGGATGTAGCAGGCGCGACCCGGCGCGGTGGCCAGGGAGACGCCGCAGAGGCCGGCGGTGGCGGACCCAAGCGCGTCGGTCTCGGTGTCGAAGGCGATGACGCCGGCCTCGAAGCACTCCGCGATCCAGCGGTCGAGGGTCTCGAGGTCGCGGACGCATTCGTATTTGCTGACGTCGATCTCGATGGTGGCCGGCCCGGGCGTGGCCGGGGCCGCCTCCGGGGCCTTGCCGAAGCCGGGCAGCGGCTGGGGCGCCACGCCGCCACCCTCGGCGGCGACGCCGATGCGGCGCAGCAGGGTGTTGAAGCCCATCTCCGACAGGAAGGCGGCAAGCGTGTCCTTGTCGGCCTCGCGCACGCCGAGGTCGGCGATCGGCTCGGGCAATGGGGTGTCGCAGTCGAGCTGCACCAGGGCGCGGCTGAGGCGGATCTGGTCGGCGAAGTCGATCAGGGTCTGGCGGCGCTTGTCCTGCTTCACCTCGCCGGCCCGCTCCAGAAGCGTGTCGAGGTCGCCGAATTCGTTGATCAGCAGGGCGGCGGTCTTGATGCCGATGCCGGGGGCGCCGGGCACATTGTCGACGCTGTCGCCGCACAGGGCCTGAACGTCGACCACCTTGTCCGGCATGACCCCGAACTTCTCGAACACCTGGTCGGGGCCGATGCGGACGTTCTTCATGGTGTCCAGCATGGTCACCCCGTCGCCGACCAGCTGCATCAGGTCCTTGTCGGAGGAGACGATGATGGTCTCGCCGCCCAACTCCCGCACCCGGCAGGCGTAGGCGGCGATCAGGTCGTCGGCCTCGTAACCGGGCAGCTCGATGCCGGGCACACCGAAAGCCCGGGTGGCGTCGCGGACCAGGGCGAACTGCGGGATCAGGTCCTCGGGCGGCGGCGGGCGGTGGGCCTTGTAGAGGTCGTACATCTGGTTGCGGAAGGTCTTCTCCGAATGGTCGAAGATGACCGCGAAGTGGGTCGGGGCGTCTTCCCTGGTGTCGCGCAGCAGCTTGAACAGCATGTTGCAGAAACCGGCCACGGCCCCGACCGGCAGGCCGTCCGACTTGCGGGTCAGCGGCGGCAGGGCGTGATAGGCCCGAAAGATGTAGGCGGAGCCATCGACCAGGTAGAGCCGGATCGGCGGGCCGTCCTGGGTCAGCGGGCGGTTGTCTTGGGTGGTGGCTGCGTCGCTCATGCCGCCAAGATAGTGGCTCCCGCGCGCCGGGTCAGCGCCCCTTTGCAAGCGACGCGGAAATTGGCAGGTTGCGAGGCGAGTTGGGGGAGGATTTCACCGTGCGTAGAGTTGTTCTGGCGGCCATTCTGGCCACACTGTCGGGATCGGTGCTGGCCCAGACCCCGCCGGCCGCGGCGCCGGCCAAACGGGAACCGGTGATCACCAAGCCGGACTGGATCCGCAAACCCAGCGGCGACGCCGTCAGCGCGCTCTGGCCGGCGGCCGCCGCGCGCAAGGGAAAGGGCGGCAAGGTCATCCTCAGCTGCACGGTCAATCCCAGCGGCACTTTGCGCGACTGCAAGGTGGTCAGCGAGGACCCGCCGGGCTTGGGCTTTGGCCCCTCGGCGCTGATGTTGGCCGGGTCCTTCCAGATGAAACCGCAGACGGTGGACGGACAGCCGGTCGATGGGGCCACGGTCCGCATCCCGATCAGCTTCGCCGGTGGAGAGTCCTTCGGCAGCGGCGGCGAGGTCGCGGCGATCAGCGAGCCGATCTGGGTCAAGACCCCCAGCTTCGCGGACATGGCCGCCGCTTGGCCCGAGGCCGCGACGGTGGACGAGGGCGGTGCGACGCTGCGCTGCCGGGTTTCGGGCACGGGCATATTGAAGAACTGCGTGACCGTCAGCGAGCTGCCGCGCAACGCCGACTTCGGCTCCGCCGCCCTGCGCCTGTCGCGCAAGTTCGAACTGCGGATGACGCCCGACGAAATGCACAAGGTCAAGGACGGCGTGGTCAATGTGCCGTTCCGATTCTTCAACCCGAAGACCCCGGCCGGCCAGGCCCGCCAGGTCGCCACGCCGCGCTGGACCGTGCAGGTCAAGCAGGACCGGGTGCTGGCCCTCTATCCCGACATCGCCGCCGACGCCGGGGTCAAGTCCGGCCTAGGCGTCGCCGACTGCCTGGTCGCTCCGGACGGCAAGCTGACCGACTGCAAGGTGGCGCGCGAGAAGCCCGAGGCCCTCGGCTTCGGCAATGCCGCCGTAGCCATCGCCGGGGTCATGCAGATGAATCCCTGGACCGACGAGGGCCGCCCGGTCGACGGGGCCCGCATCCGCCTGCCGATCAAATTCACCCAGGCCGACGAGCCGGCCCCGAAAGCCAAGCCATGAAGTCCCGCCTGTTCTTGATCCTCGGCCTCGCCCTGCTGGCCGCCGGCCCGGCCATGACCGTTCGGGCCTGGGCCGCGCCGCCCGAAGCCGGCCCCGGCGACAAGGTCGAGGAGCCCGACTGGTTGACCAAGCCCGACGGCGCCGAAACCCTGAAATATTATCCCGACATCGTTTCGGACCGCAGCATCAGCGGCTCGGTGGTGCTGAACTGCCTGATCAGCGACCGCGGCAAGGTCGAGAGTTGCGAGATTGAGCGGGAAAGCCCCTACGGCCTCGGCTTCGGCGACGCCTCGATCAAGCTTCTCAAGGCCAAGGGCTGGTTCAAGCCCAGGAAGATCAACGGCAAGGCCGTCGAGAGCGAAGTGAAGGTGCCGTTCAGCATCGAGTCGCCGACCATAGGCGCGGAGTATGTGATCTTCCAGCCGCTGTTCACGCGGACGCCGAGCTTCGAGGACATGCTGAAGGCCTGGCCGGACGGCAGCGATTTACCTGAACAGGTGGTGGTGCTGCGCTGTTCGTTGCGCTCGAGCGGTTCGGTGTCCAAATGCATCAGCGCCGGCCAGGCGCCCGGCCCCTTTCTTGATGCCGCCCGGTCGCTGAAGGGCAAGTTCGAAGCCCGGCTGACCGACAAGGAGCGGCAGATGTACGCCGACGCCGACATTCTGATCAGCCTGCGCTTCGTCAATCCGGCCAGTGTCGAGGGCCGCAGTCTGGCGGTGAAGGATCCCCACTGGGTGACCACCCTCAACGCCGACAAGGTGCTGGCGGTCTATCCGCAGAAGGCGGCGGAGGCCGGTATTCGGTCGGGCCGCGGCGTCGCAGACTGCCTGGTCGCCGCCGACGGCAAACTGACCGACTGCAAGGTGGCCCGCGAAAAGCCGAGCGACATGGGTTTCGGCGCCTCTGCCGTGGCCATCGCCCAGCTGATGCAGATGAACCCCTGGACCCTGAAGGGACGCCCCGTGGTCGGGGGCCGCGTCCGGCTGCCGATCGACTTCAACCTGGCCGATGAGCCGGTCCAATGAAGCCGGCCTCGCTGATCGCGCTGGCATTGAGCCTGCTGCTGGCCAGCAGCGCCATCGCCGCCCCGCCCGCCTCGGAAGAAGCCCGGCTGGCCGCCAACCCGATGGACTCCGACCTCATGGACGCCTTCCCCGAGAAGGCCCGCGGCCAGAACATCATGGCCCAGGTGACCATGCGCTGCACCATCGACGCGGCCGGCAAGGCGCGGCGGTGCGAAACCCTGAAGGAAGACCCTTATGGCCTCGGCTTCGGCGAGGCCGGAACCGGCTTGATGGAGCGAAAGGGCAGGTTCAAGCCGCGCCGCATCGACGGCCAGGCGGTCGACGGCGGCCAGGTGGAAGTCTCGGTGCACATCTGGCCCCGGCCCGGGCGCAAGGCCTCCCCGCTGCTGCACAGCGAGCCGGTCTGGGCGTCTGTCGCCAGCTTCGAGGATATGGCCGCCGCCTGGCCGGCCGGTCAGCCCGGGGACGAGGCCGTGGTGGTGCTGCGCTGTACGATGCGCTCCGCCGGCGACCTGAAGAATTGCCTGGCGATCAATGGCGCCGAAAAGGCTTCGGTGGATGCGGCGCGGTCCCTGAGCGACCGGTTTCGCGTCCGCCTGACCCGGGACGAGGCCAGCTTCTACGCGGGCTGGGACGTCATCCTCAGCCTTCGCCTGCTCAATCCGGCCGGCCCGGCCGCCGCCGACCGGCGGGTCACGGCGCCGGACTGGACGACGTTTCCCGATGAACGCGCGCTGCAGGCCGTCTATCCGGCCCGGGCGGCGAGCGCTGGCATCCGGTCCGGCCGCGGCGTCGCCGACTGCCTGGTCGCCGCCGACGGATCCCTGACCGACTGCCGCGTGGCCGGCGAGCGACCGGACAGCCTCGGCTTTGGCGAGGCGTCGCTACAGGTTGCGAGCCAGATGAAGCTGGGCCTGTGGAGCGCCGACGGCCGTCCGACCGTCGGCAGCCGCATCCGCCTGCCGATCGACTTCAACCAGGCCGCCCGCTAGCCGAACCGCTTGTTGAGGTCGGGCATGCCCTGGCCGGCCTCGGTGAAGGCGTCGGAATCGCCGGTCTGCAGGAATGCGGCGACCGTGCGGTTGAGCACCCCGTAGGCGGCGCGGAACGGGCCGGTGGCCGAGCTCAGGCGGCGCACGCCCAACTCTGCAAGACGCGCCGCCTTCGGAGCCCCGGCCCGGCCCATGATGTTGACCGGCAGGGCGATGCCGCCGGTCAGTTGGCCGATCAGGGTCTCGTCGATGGGGCCGGGCACGAAGATGCCGCTGGCTCCGGCGGCCTCGTAGAGCTGGGCGCGGCGCAGAGTCTCGGCCAGGGCGGCGCCACCCTCGGCCAGGCCCTTCAGATAGACGTCGATACGGGCGTTGATGAACAGCTCGACGCCGCTGCGCACCCCGGCCTCGCGGGCGGCCTCGACCTTGCGGGCGTGGAGGTCGGCGTCGCGCTTGCCGTCCTCGAGGTTGATGCCGACGGCGCCGGCGGCGATCACCGCCGAGACGGTCTGGGTCAGGGTTTCCAGGTCATCGGTGAAACCGCCCTCGATGTCGGCGGTCAGCGGCACGCTGAGGCCGCGGGCCATGCCGGAAATCACGTCGAGCAGCACCGGGACGGGCAGGTTGTCGCCGTCGGCATAGCCGCGCGCCCAGGCGACGGCGGCGCTGGAGGTGGCCACGGCCCTGGCGCCGGCGTCCTGCATCATGGCGGCGCTGGCCGCGTCCCAGGCGTTGGGCAGGACCAGCACGTCCGGGCCGGCGTGCAGGGCGTGGAAGTCGGCGGCTTGGGTCATCGGGCGTCTCCTCTGGTCGGAGACGATACATAGGAACGGCCTGTGACGCTTGCTGGCGGTTTTCGGCTGTGACCAGCGTATGTGCTTCGACACGCGGCCTGCGGCCGCTGCTCAGCATGGCTAGCTTTGTTGGTCTGCACCCAAGTCAGTCATCCTGAGCAGCCCGCCCAGGCGGGCGTGTCGAAGGACGCACCGTCGCTCAGTGCCCGGCCGAGCCTTCGTAGACGCCGGGGGCCAGCTGTTCGTTCTCGTCGCCAGGCGCCGTCGAGGCGACGAAGCGGCGGTCGCAGTAGCCGCAGTCGACCCAGCCGGCCGCGCCCATCTCCAGCCAGACGCGCGGGTGACCGAGCGCCCCGCCGACGCCGTCGCAGGCTATGCGGTGGCTGGTCACGGTGATGGTCTCGGGCGCGGCCATCAAAGGCGCGGCCTTGGGCGTGTTGGTCGGGCGGGTGGCGGGGGCTTTGCGGGCCATGCGGTGTCTCGAATGAAAAGTCGGCTCGGCCTTGGCGTGGGCCGCTTCGGAGCATACCTAGAGCCAAGCCCGCCGCAGGAAAAGCGCCCTGCTGGCTGTGGCTCTGTTTTCTGCCCAAAGCGCCGACCGGATACCCATGGACCTGCCCGACTACGCCATCGAGGCCAAAGGCGTCTTCAAGACCTACGCCGCCAGCAAGACCACCCCGGAGAAGCGGGCCCTGAACGGCATCGACTTGGCAGTTCCGCGCGGCTCGATCTTCGGCCTGCTGGGGCCGAACGGGGCGGGCAAGTCGACCTTCATCAACATCCTGGCGGGCCTGACGCGCAAGACCTCCGGCACGGTGCGGATCTGGGACCGCGACATCGACGAGCGGCCGCGCGACGCCCGCGCCGCCATCGGGGTGGTGCCGCAGGAACTGGCCGCCGACGTCTTTTTCACACCCGAGGAGTCGCTGGAGACCCAGGCCGGCATGTACGGCGTCAGGAAGGCCGACCGCCGGACGGCCGAGCTGCTGGCGGCCATGGGACTGTCGGATAAGGCGAAAGCTTACGTGCGCCAGCTGTCTGGCGGCATGAAGCGCCGCCTGATGGTCGCCAAGGCCATGGTCCACAACCCCCCGGTGCTGATCCTCGACGAGCCGACGGCCGGGGTCGACGTCGAACTGCGCAAGCAGCTGTGGGCCTATGTGCTGGAGCTCAATCGCCAGGGGGTGACCATCGTCCTGACCACCCACTACCTGGAAGAGGCCCAGGAACTCTGCGACCGCATCGCCATCATCAACCGCGGCGAGGTGGTGGCCAGCGAGCCGACCGCCACCCTGCTGAAGCGGCTGGACACCCGCAACGTGGTGGTGACGCCCGAGGAGCCGGTGGCCAACGCCCCGTCGCTGACCGGGTTCGAGACCAAACTCCGGGCCGGCGGCGCCTTCTCGGTGACCTACAAGACCGGCCAGTCGAGCGTCGAACAGGTGCTGGCCGCCGTCCGCGCCCAGGGCCTGCACATCCGCGACATCGCCACCGAGGATCCCGACCTGGAAGACGTCTTCCTGTCGCTGACCTATGGCGCGGGCGACGCGGCCGATCCGTTGAAGGACTAACCAACCCCATGACCGGCAGCATCGATCCGACCCGCCCGCAGTTCGACGCCTTCAAGGGCCTGCCGCGCGACACGCCGATCCAGATGCTGAACCTGGTGCGCCTGAAACCGCTGGCCGAGTACCCGGAGGACCACCCCGACCACGGCAAGGGCCTTTCCGGCCTCGATGCCTACCGCGCCTATGGTCGGGAGAGCGCCGAGGTGTTCGCGCGGGTCGGCGGGCGGCAGGTCTGGGCCGGGCGGCCGGAGACGGTGGTCACAGGCCCGCAGGACGAGCGCTGGGACCTGGCCTTCATCGCCGAATATCCGGGCGGCGGCGCTTTCCTGGCCATGGTCACCGACCCCGGCTACCGCGCGGTGGTCAAACACCGCACCGCCGGCGTCGAGGACAGCCGCCTGATCCGCCTGGCGCCCCTGACGCCGGGCGAGGGGTTCGGGGAATAGGGCGCCGCCCATGGGCTTTCGCTCTCCGCCCCCGCGAGGGGGCGGAGGACGGTTCGGAGCGTCAGCGACGGACCAGGAGGCGGGGCCACCGGCGGTGGGGAGTTCTCTCCTGAACCAGCGGCGGAGACCCCCTCGGCTTGGCTCGCTTGCAGCGCTCGCCAAAGGACGGTTCCCCCGCCAAGCGGGGGAGAGCGACCTACGCGAACCCCAAACGCCGCGGGTCTTCCAGCGGATCGATGCCGACCGAGGTCAGCATCTCGACCCGCTCTGGTCCCAGCTTGGTCGGATACCACTCCCGCTTCAGCGCCTTCGGCGTCGCCCAGGCGCCGAGCACCTTCACCGCGTTGGCCGGGCGTTTCAGCCAAGCGCGGCTGTCTTCCAGCATGTGGAAGCCGCGCATGAACTCGCGCAGCAGGGCCGGGTCGCGGCGGATGGCGACGGCGATGGCGTCGTCGGTGAAGCTCTTCAGCACCCGGGCCTTGAAGCCCGGCCTGTACGCCGCGTTCAACGCGTGGCGGGCCCGGCGGATGGCGGCGCGGTCCTGGGTGCGCATGTCCTCGTAATAGGGCCGTAGCTGCGCCTGCAGGGCCCTGGAGAAGGCGGCGGCGCGGGCGGTGGGGTCGGTCTCCGCCTCCAGCGCCTGGGCGACCAACTCGCCGGTGACGGCGGCGAAGCTGCAGCCGCGGCCGTACAGCGGATTGGTCCGCACCAGGCCGTCGCCGATCGGGAACAGGTTCAGGGCCAGCGGACGGCCAGCGGGGGCCATGTCTCGCCAGCGGCTGCGCAGGTCGCCCATGCCGTAGACCTTGCCGAGCGGCTCGGCCCGGGCCGGATCGGTCCAGCGGGCGATACCCGGCATCAGGAGGCAGAGGGCGTCGAAGGTTTCCGGCCGCATGACGGCCCGGCGCAGGGCCTCCTCGATTTCCGGCACCGCCAGGGTGATCGAGAAACAGCCGTTGTCGGCCGGGAAGACCCCGTACTTGATGAAGCCCAGGTCGCCGGCCCCCGGCGCGCCGGCGCGGTCGGGCTGCTCCTGGCCGGGCAGCAGGCGGTAGTGGCGGGTGTAGTAGAGGATGCCGGCGTCCTCTTCCTCCTCGGGGACGGTGATCCCGCCCTCGGCCAGCCAGTCGAAGGTCTGGCTGGTGCGCCCGGCGGCGTCGACCACCAGGCCCGGCAGGACCTCGCCGTCGTCGAGCCTCAGCCCCTCGCAGACGAAGGCCCCGTCCTTCACCCCGCCCGCCAGGCCGGCGACGTTGACGCCGCTGCGCAGGGCGACGCCCGGCAATTCGGCGACGTACTGGCGCAGCACCAGCTCCAGCGTCGTGCGGCGGCTGGTCAGGACGGTGAGGGTCTCGTCGCCGGGTTCCGGGCGGTAGCGGGCGGCGGCCTTGCCCGTCAGGCCGGAGGCGAAGGTCATCTCCTGGCAGCCGGCGGCGATCAGCCGCTGGTGCAGGGCCGGGTGGCGCTCGACGACGATGGAGCGCAGGCGGGCCAGGAAGGCGTGGCTGTGGCGCAGATGGCCGACGCCCCGGCGGTTCCAGGCGTCGAAGGCCGCGTCGGCCCCGCCCTCGGGCGGCGGCGGGTCGCGTTCGAGGATGGTGACGGCATGTCCCCGGCTGCCGAGGGCGAGGGTCGTGAACAGCCCCGCCATGCCGGCGCCGATCACTAGAATGGGCTCGTCCATGCCGCAGGCCTTATCTGTATCACTTGATACGACTATGGCGCGGAGATGTGACGGCGGGAAGGCTGTCTTTGGGGAAGTCGGCCCGAATTGGGCTGCGACACCTCCGACAACAGGGTTTGAAACTGACAAGGGCCCGGCCGCTTTTCAGCGACCGGGCCCTCCGATCTTATCTCTCAGGGATGACCCTCAGGTGTTCATCGACTGGAAGAAGTCGCCGTTGGTCTTCGACTGGCGCAGCTTGTCGAGCAGGAACTCGATGGCGTCCTGGCTGCCCATGGGGTTGAGGATGCGGCGCAGGATGTAGGTCTTGGTCAGCTGGTCCTTCGGGGTGATCAGCTCTTCCTTGCGGGTGCCGGACTTCAGCACGTCGATGGCCGGGAAGATGCGCTTGTCGGCGACCTTGCGGTCGAGGATGATTTCCGAGTTACCGGTGCCCTTGAACTCTTCGAAGATGACCTCGTCCATCCGGCTGCCGGTGTCGATCAGGGCCGTGGCGATGATCGTCAGGCTGCCGCCTTCCTCGATGTTCCGCGCCGCGCCGAAGAAGCGCTTGGGGCGCTGCAGGGCGTTGGCGTCGACACCGCCGGTCAGCACCTTGCCGGAGCTGGGAACGGTGGTGTTGTAGGCGCGGCCCAGGCGGGTGACCGAGTCCAGCAGGATGACGACGTCGCGCTTGTGCTCGACCAGGCGCTTGGCCTT
>JAQGIK010000147.1 GCA_028291265.1 Caulobacter sp.
GGCTTCATCCTGGAAATCGACGAGCAGGTCGGCATCGCCGTCGCCGCCCGGCGCCAGCCGCAGGCGGCCACCGGGGCCTGGCCGGAAGGCACGGTGATCGTCTCGGCCGACAGCCACATGCTGGAGACCGACTGCTGGATAGACCGCTTCCCCGAGCACCTGAAGGACCAGGCGCCGCGGATGGTGTTCAAGGACGGCGGCTGGGACCTCAGCATCGCCGGCCAGTCGATGACGCCTCCGGCCATCGCGGCGTCGCTGTGCGAAGCCATGGAATGCTATCCGGGCCTGACCAACCTCGAGACCCGATTCCGGGACCTCGACATCGAGGGGGTGTCCAGGGAGCTGATCTTCCCGCAGCGCCTGTTCGGCCTCCTCATGTTCGGCGAGCTGACCAATCGCAGCCCGGTGTTCGGCGCCTACAACGAGCATATCGGCGAGGTCTGCGCCGCCTCGGGCGGCCGGCTCTATCCGGTGATGATCCCCAGCTACTGGGACCCCGAGGGCGCGGCCGCCTCGGTCCAGCGCTGCGTCGAGCTCGGCGCCTCCTGCCTGATGGTCCCGATCAAGCCCGGCAAGTTCGAGAACGGCCGGACCATCCACTACAACCACGGGGTCATGGACCCCTTCTGGGCGGCGGTTGAGGCCAGCGGCCTGCCCCTGGCCTTCCACATCGGCGAGGCCATCCCGACCGCCGAGCCCGGCGCGGTCGGCGTCTCGGTGCTGACCCAGATGCAGGGCTTCCGCCACAACTGGGGCCAGCTGGTGTTCGGCGGGGTGTTCGACCGCTTCCCGGGCCTCAGGGCGGTGTTCGTCGAGGGGGGCCTCAGCTGGATCCCCGGCATGCTGCACGACGCCGACATGATCTATAACAGCTTCCCGACCTCGATCTCGCCCAGGCTGGCCCATCCGCCCAGCTGGTACTGGCGCAACCACTGCTACGCGACCTTCATGACCGACCCGGTCGGGCTGGAGATGCTGCACCGGATCGGGGCCGAGACGGTGATGTGGTCCTCGGACTATCCCCACCAGGAAAGCACCTTCGGCTACACCCGCAGCGCCATCGGCACGGTGTTCGCCGCCGTCGGCGCCGAGGACGCCCAGAAGATTCTCGGCAAGACGGCCATGGCCCTGTTTCGGATGTCCTGAGGCGAAAGCGTCGGCCGGATGCGAAACACCTTTGCAGGCTTGAGGTAGTGGCGGTTAACGGCCACTCTCCGCGCCCTAAAGCAGTGGGGACGACATCGTGACCGATCAAACCGCGACCTTGGACAAGCGGACCGAACTGACCGTCCGGGGCCTGATCCTCGGCGTCCTCATCACCCTCGTGTTCACCGCGGCCAACGTCTACCTGGGCCTGAGGGTGGGCCTGACCTTCGCCTCCTCGATTCCGGCGGCGGTGATCTCCATGGCGGTGCTGCGCGGCTTCAAGAGCGCGACCATCTGGGAAAACAACATCGTCCAGACGGTGGCCAGCTCGGCCGGCAGCCTGTCCTCGATCATCTTCGTCCTGCCCGGGCTGGTGATGATCGGCTGGTGGAGCGGTTTCCCGTTCTGGACCTCGTTCGCGGTCTGCGCCATCGGCGGCATCCTCGGCGTCATGTACTCCATCCCGCTGCGCCGGGCCCTGGTCACCACCTCCGACCTGCCCTACCCCGAAGGCGTCGCCGCCGCCGAGGTGCTGAAGGTCGGCTCCGGCTCGCGCGGCACCGAAAAAGCGGCCGCCGCCGAGGGCAAGGCCGGGCTGATCGTCGTCACCGTCTCCTCGCTGGTCGCGGCGGGCGTCGCGGCCCTGACCGCCACCCGCCTGGCGGCCGCCGAGTTCACCAAGTTCTTCAAGGTCGGGGCCGGGGCCGGCGCGGCCGGGACCTCCTTCTCGCTGGCCCTGTTCGGGGCCGGCCATCTGGTCGGCATCTCGGTGGGCCTGGCCATGCTGGCCGGGCTGGTCATCGCCTGGGGCGTCGCCACCCCGATCATGACCGCCGGCCTGCTGGGCACGGGCGACATGGCCGAGATCGCCACCACCGTCTGGCGCACCAAGGTGCGGTTCATGGGCGCCGGCGCCATCGGTGTCGCCGCCCTCTGGACCCTGGGCCGCCTGGCCGCCCCGCTGTGGACCGGCCTGATGAGCGCCCTCGCCGCCCAGGCCAAGCGCAGCGCCGGCCAGGGCGCCAGCCTCGACATCACCGAGCGGGACATCCCCATCGGCATCGTCGCCACAGTCAGCGTTCTGGCCCTGGTTCCGCTGGCCTGGCTGCTGTGGACCTTCCTCCAGGCGGGCGGCGTCGGGGGCATCGGGGCCATCGGCCTGATCGCCGGCTCGCTGGTCTACATCGTCGTCGTCGGCTTCCTGGTCGCCGCCATCTGCGGCTACATGGCCGGGCTGATCGGCAGCTCCAACAGCCCGCTGTCGGGCATCGGCATCCTGGCCGTGCTCGGCGCCGCGCTCTTGCTTGTGCTGGCGCGGACCACCCTGGCGCCGGACGCCGGGCCGGTGCTGGTCGCCTTCGCCCTGTTCGCCACGGCCGTGGTCTTCGCCGTCGCCACCATCGCCAACGACAACCTGCAGGATCTCAAGACCGGCCAGCTGGTCGGCGCCACGCCCTGGAAGCAGCAGGCGGCCCTGGTGGTCGGTGTCATCGCCGGCGCCCTGGTCATCCCGCCGATCCTCGACCTCCTCAACCACGCCTACGGTTTCGCCGGCGCGGCCAACGCCACGCCCGACGCCCTGCCCGCCCCGCAGGCGACGCTGATCTCGGCCCTGGCCAAGGGGGTGCTGGAAGGCGGCCTCGACTGGGGCTTGATCGGCATCGGCGCCCTGGTCGGCCTCGGCATCGTGGCCGTCGACGAGGTGCTGCGCATGACCACGCGCTTCCGCCTGCCGCCGCTGGCCGTCGGCATCGGCATCTATCTGCCGATGACCACCACCGCCCCGGTCGTCATCGGCGCCGTCGTCGGCTGGGCCTTCGACCGCTGGGCCGACGGCAGGCCGGCCGGCGAGGCCATCAAGCGCATGGGCGTGCTGCTGGCCTCGGGCCTGATCGTCGGCGAGAGCCTGTTCGGCGTCGCCCTGGCCGGCGTCATCGTGGCGACCAACAACCAGAACCCGCTGGCCCTGGTCGGCGAGGCCTTCGAAGGTCCCGGCATCCTGGTCGGCGCGGGCGTGTTCGTCGCCGCCCTGGCGCTGCTCTACGCCTTCAGCGCCGGTCAGGGGAAGAAGGGGGCGGCCTAAGCCCCCTTCACCTCCAGCCAGCCGCGATAAAGGACAATCGGCCCGGTCAGCGGGTGCGAGATGTCGACGTGGAAGCGGAAGCGGCCGTCCTCGTCAGCTTCCCAGGCCTCGATGCGCGGGAACAGCCAGGATGGCAGGCCGACGCCGAAGACGGTCCAGCGACGGGGGATGAGCAGCAGACGGTCGCCGTCCAGCACCGGGGCCATGCCGCAGCCCATGGGGCCGAAGGCCTCGACCGCCAGCGCCGTGGAGCGGCCCCGGCCGGCGAACTGGCGGCTGGTGAAGCTCTGGTTGCCGAAGGTGCGGGTCCAGGTCTCGACGCCGCCCTTGCGGTCGAAGTCGACGCGGACGTGGCCATCCTTCTGGGCGCCGGGAAAGCCGATGACGGCGGCCATCAGCTGGGCCAGCGGATTGGCGCCCCGATCAACATCGACACGGCCCTCGGCGGCCATGCGGCCCCCTTCGGGCAGGTCGTGCAGGGCGCGGATGGCCGGCGGCAGGTCCGTCCAGGCATTGGCCATGACCTGCTGGTAGACCGGCGCGGAAGACGGCTGTTCGTCGCGGATGCCCGTCGTGATGCGCTTGGTGGCGAACAGGCGCTGGTAGTCGGCCAGGGTCACGGCCCCGGCGGCGGTGCGGGCGCCACTGCGCGGGCGGCGGCCGTCGAGCAGGTTCAGGATGATGGCCGCGGCGGCCATCGAGGGGATGAAGGGACCGTCGTCGCCCTCGGCGACCAGGTTCCAGCTGCGAGCCGCCGGCCGGCCCTCGCCGTCGAGGCCGGCGACACGGACGAACATGCCGCCGCGATCCTCGCCCCACTTGAGGCGGGTCTTGGCGGTGTGGAACAGGCGCGACAGTTTCACCAGCGGCAGGGGGATGCCGAGGCTGACCAGGCGGGCCAGGGCGTTCAGCATCCGGTGCAACAGCTCGGGGCGCGGGCCGGCGCCCAGCCAGATGTCGCGCACGTCGGGCCACAGCTTCGGCAGGGCGGTCAGGTCGGGGACGTCGACCAGCGAGAAGCGGGTGCTGTACAGCGGCAGCTTGCCGGGCGGCGCGACCGTGACGTTGCGGGCCTCGACGAGGCCAAGGCCGGTGGCCGGCCGGGCGTTTCGCAGCAGCGGCACGGGCTTGCCGGCGTAGCTCGTGATGGCCTGCAGCACGCTGACGCCGACATCGGCATAGGGCGACGGGGCGATGCCTGCGCCGATGTCGTGGACGGCGGTCCAGCTGTCGGTCAGCTCGCCGACGGCGGCGGCGGTCAGGGCCGGACAGGTGCTTGCCCCGCTGATGGCGAAGGCGCCCTTGTCCTTCGCCAGCGCATCGAAGCGCTCGATCCCCAGCACGAAGTCACTGGCGTCGGCGACGTCGAGGTAGTCACAGCCGCGCGCCAGGCAGGCCTCAACCAGTCGGAACGGCGTCTCGCCATAGGCCTGGAACGGCCCGCTGCAATCGACGACGAGGTCGGGCGTGAGTGTCGCAAGCTGTTGGACCGTGTCGCCGTTCCGGTCGAACAGGGCCGGCTCCAGAATCGCCCCGCCGGCCTGCGTCCAGCGGGCGCAGAAGGCGCCGGCCTTGTCGGCCGAGCGGCCGGCGACCAGCAACCGCAGGCGCGGCTCATGGGCCAGCAGCCGGGCCAGCCTTGCCCCGAAGACGCCGTAACCGCCGACGATGAGGACGGTGAGGCTCACCCGAGCACCCGGTCGGCGTAGAGGGGGTCGGGGCGGTAGCAGACGTCGCTGCGGCCGAAGATCTTCATCCGGTTGCGGGCCACGAGGTTGTAGAGGGCGTCGGCCCAGGCGCGGGGCAGCACGCGGCCCACGGAGGCAATCTTCCATGGCCAGCCGAGGCGTTCAGCCATCCGCATGGTCCCGTCGGCCTTGAAACGGGCGACGCCGTCCTCGATCAGGATGTTGCTCTCGTAGTCGGTCGGATCGAGGCCGTAGTGGCTGTAAAGCGCCTCGCCGAGCGGCGTCTGGGCCGGCAGCAGACGGAACTGGCCTGTCTTGTCGAGCGCCAGGATCATGCGCATGCCGCCGCTGCAGAACACGCAGTGGCCATCGAAGACGATGATCGGCTTGTCGTCCGGAAACGACGGCACGGAGGGGTCCCGGCGATAGCTGTGGGCCTCGCGCGGGACCAAGCCGGCTACTCCAGGTCTTCCGCCAGGATGGCCATCTCGAACATGTAGGAGCCGGCCTCATCCTCGTCTTCGTAGATGACGCCGATGAATTCGCCCTTCAACTCGACCTCGGCCGAATCCTTCTGCTTGCGGGCCTTCACCGCCACGTGCGGGTTGCCGAAGGTCCGCTTGAGGTGGGCTTCGACTTTCTTGATGGCGGCGTCGTCCACGGGCGGGCTCCGATGCAGAGATACTGAATTTGCGCGGAAACTAGCCGCGAACGGGCCCGGCGCAAGCCCAAACTCAGATCACGTAGTCGTAGACGATGTCCGCGAGCGTATGATCCATGGTCCGGGCCGGCTCTTCGCAGGTCGGGCAGTTGACCAGGCGGGCCGGCACGCCGGCGGCGGTGCAGCCGGGCGGCACAGGCTTCAGCACGACCGAGCCGGAGGCCACCTTGGCGTAGTCGCCGATGTGGATATTGCCCAGAACCTTGGCCCCGGCGCCCAGCAGGACGCCCTTGCCGATCTTGGGGTGACGGTCGCCGCGCTCGGCCCCGGTGCCGCCCAGCGTGACGCCGTGCAGCATGGAGACGTCGTCGCCGATGACGGCGGTCTCGCCGATGACGATACCGGTGCCGTGGTCGAGGAAGATGCCGGAGCCGACCCTGGCGGCCGGGTGGATATCGACCTGGAAGATCTCGCTGGACCGGCTCTGCAGGTAGTGGGCGAGCGTCTCGCGGCCGTGCGTCCACATCCAGTGGGAGACCCGGTGGGTCTGCAGGGCCATGAAGCCCTTGAAAAACAGGAAGGGCTGGACGTAGCCCTTGCAGGCCGGGTCGCGCTCGAAGACGGCGCGCAGGTCGGCCTCGGCGGCGGCGATGATGGTCGGATCGGCCTCGTAGGCTTCCTCGGCGAACTCGCGGGCGCTCATGGCGCGCAGTTCCTGGTCGGCGATCTTGCGGGCGAACTGGAAGCTCAGGGCGTCCGACAGCCGGTCGTGCGCCAGGATGACGGAGTTGAGGAGGCTGGCCAGCGCCGGCTCGTCCTTCGAGGCCCGCTCGGCCTCGTTGCGCAGCGACGCCCAGACGGGCGGCGCGACGGCCGGTTCGACCACTTCTAGATGCTTGGCCATGCACGGCCTCCCTCAAACCTGGCGCTCAACCTAGCACGAAACGTGCGCGATCGCCCGCCAGCCTGCCCTTTATGGGCATATGGTAAGCCATCCCGCCCATGTCCACCGTTAACGCGACATCGTTCCGCCATCTCGCCTGCGACATGTTCCGACGTTGCGTCAGCCGGGCGGGGGTCTTATCCCTTTCAAGTCCGCGACGGGAAGGGCGAACCATGAAGACCATCCTGCTCATGCTGGCCGCTCTGGCCGGTGTTTCGATCGCTCCGGCCGCGTTTGCCGGCGAAGCCCCGCTGGACCGCGAGGCCCTGCGCAGCCTGGCCAGGAGCGGCGAGGCGCTGTGCGGCGGCTGGCGCGATCGCGACGACAGCTGCGAGGACGTCGGCTTCATCGAACTGGTAGCCCCCGACGAGGTTCTGCACACCTACCGCTTCCGCATCAGCTTCGAACCCGACTACGAGGTGGTCATGCAGGAGACCGCCACCATCGAGGACGGGGCCCTGTGCAGCACCTATTCGGTCGGCAACCTCAAGGTCCGGGTGCTGGCCGACGGCGAGGCCGCGCCGACCGAGCAGTCCATGGCCATCAGCGCCATGTTCCAGGACTCGCTGGCCGAGTTCGAGGGCAAGCAGGTCTGCGAGAGCTACTTCCGCGACCAGGCGACGGGCGAGCTGAACACCGTCGTGACCATCGACGGGATCCGCAATCCGGACCTGGAATCGAGCTATCGCGTCCTGACCAAGGACGACCGCATCCACCTGCGCCAGATGGACGAGTCGGCCGACCCCCAGCGCCAGGACGTCTGACCCCCACTGTGACCACGGTTCCCCCCTCCCCCGCGTTCGGCGAAAGCCTTCCCCAATCTCCATCCCAGCCGGTGCTGGATTTCCTGGCCCGCCGCCGCTCGGCCTCGGCCCTGACCCTGGCCGCGCCGGGCCCGAGCGAGGCCGAACTGGCCGACCTGTTGCGCCTGGCGGCCCGGGTCCCGGACCACGGCAAGCTGGCCCCCTGGCGGTTCATCGTCCTGACCGGCGAGGGCAAGGCCGCCTATGCGGCGGGCCTCGAAGCCATCGCCGCCGGCCGGGAGGACGCCGTCAAGCTGACCGCCAAACTCGGCAAGCTGAAGGCCCCGCCGATGGGCGTCGCCGTCGTCTCCAGCCCCAGGGCCGGCGACATCCCCGAGTGGGAACAGCTGTTGTCGGCCGGGGCGGTCTGCACCGATCTGCTGCACGCAGCCTCGGCCATGGGCTACGGCGCCAACTGGATCACCGACTGGTACGCCTATGACGACGAGGCCAAAGCCCTGCTCGGCCTGACGGCGGGCGAGAAGGTCGCCGGCTACGTGTTCGTCGGCACGCCGTCCGAGCCTCCGGCCGAGCGGGTGCGGCCCGAGGCGGCGGCGCTGACCAGCGTCTGGTCTCCAACAGGCTGACGGGCGACCGAATGACAGCGGATTAACTGGCGGTCCGGCCCGGCCGCCGTTAGGTTTCCTCGACAGTTTCAAGGCTTCCAGGATCTCGCCATGCGTCTTCTCGCCATCGCCCTGCCGTTCGCCGCGCTGGCGCTCTGCCTGCCGGCCGCCGCCTCGCAGCCGCTGCCGACCTACGACAAGGTGGGCTTGAAGTGGAGGAAGCCGCCGACCGTCGTCGACATGGCGCGCCACTACCCGGTCCGCGCCAAGGCCCTGCGGATCGCCCGCGGCTCGGCCGACGTCGCCTGCGCCGCCAAGGACGCCACCGGACTCCTCGACTGCAACGTGGTCTCGGAGTCGCCTGAACGCGTCGGCTTCGGCGCCTCGGCCCTCAGCGTCATGAGCCGGGCCAAGGTCGAGGCCGTCGACGGCGGCGATCCCACGGGGCGAACCTTCGGCTTTCGCCTGAAGTTCGGGACCTGGGGCGGCGCCGACCTGCCGGCCAGCTTCCAGCCGGGTCCCGGCCTGAACTGGTCGCGTTTCCCGACCATGGGCAAGTGGAGCATGTCCGGCCAGGACAAGTTCGAAACCTTCAGCGCCGACTTCGACTGCACGGCCCGCGCCAGCGGCCGCCTGAACTGCACCTCGACCGGCGGCGCCGCACCCCGCAAGTTCCAGGCCGCCGCCGCCGACGCCATGGCCAGGGCCAAGGTGATGAGCGCCGACGGCGCCCCGGTCGAAGGCAAGCGGTTCAACTGGACCGTGTCGGTGCAGCGCCAGAACTGGTGCTCGCCGGGCAAGGAAGAAATCTTCCAGGACGACTCCACCCCTGCCCCGATCGGCCGCTGTTTCCCGAGCCAGGTGCAGGTCCGCTAGAGTTCAACTCTGACCCCGGGGGGGATCATGCGCCGCATCTGGATCGCCGTTCTCTGCAGCCTGACCGCTTCGGTGGCCGCCGCCGCCGGGCCCCTTCCCACCTATGACCAGGTCGGCCTGCGCTGGAAGGATCCGCCCAAGGTCGCCGACATGGCGCGGTTCTATCCCCGTCGCACGGCCGCGGCGGGCATCCACAAGGGCATCGCCGACGTCGCCTGCACGCCCAACCGCGGCGGCAACCTGCAGTGCAGCGTCATCGGCGAAAGCCCGGAAAACTCAGGCTTCGGCAAGGCCGCCCTGCAGGTCATGCAGCGGGTCAGCGTCCGCGCCGTCGATGGCGGCGATCCGGCGGGGCGGGCCTTCACCTTCCGCCTGCGGTTCGGCCGTTGGGGCGCCTCAACCCTGCCGACGGGATTTCAGCCGGGGACCGAGCTGCGCTGGAAGGTGTTTCCCAGCATGACCGACTGGGACATGAAGGGGCAGGATCGCTACGAGACCTGGAAGGCGGACTTCAACTGCCGCGCCAGGGCCGACGGCCACATCGACTGCGACCTGCTGGGGGCCGACCCGGACGCCCCGCGCTTCGCCGTCGCGGCCCGCAAATCGCTGCAGAAGGCCCAGGTCAAGAAAATCGGCGGCGGGTCTCCCGAAGGCATGGCGTTCAAGTGGACGGTCAGCGTCATGCGCCAGAACTGGTGCAACAAGCGCGACACCCGCTTCGCAGACGGCAATCCCAGCAGCTACGACCACTTCACGCGGGCCAAGGGCAAGGCCGACGGCTTGGCGGCCGGCGAAGAGGACTGCCTGGTCAGCCAGGTGCAGACCCGGTAGCGCCTATCGAAGCGGCGCGACCAGTATAGCAGATTTTCGCCGTGTCGAGAGAAGGCGTGTCGTAGAAATGACGGTCTTTTCAACAGGTTAGAGGCTCTTTTTATTCCACCGGAAAGGCGCCGAACAGCCTGTACGACGGCCGGTTCCGACCACCCTGAAACCACCCCGCCAGCTGGTGCTGCCTGCCAGGACGGCCGGTCGGACAGAAGGCCGCGCTGGAATATGTATAGACATATTCATCGGGCGCCCGGTCCCTAACCCCGCCCGCGATACGGCGCCACGCCCTGGTCGGGGAGCCACAGGCCCTCGGGCGGCGCGCCGCTCTGCCAGAAGACGTCGATGGGAATGCCGCCGCGCGGATACCAGTAGCCGCCGATGCGCAGCCATTTCGCCTCCGCCGTCTCGAAGAAGCGGCGGCCGATGGCGACGGTGCAGTCCTCGTGGAAGGCGCCGTGGTTGCGGAAGCTGGCCAGGTAGAGCTTCAGGGACTTGCTCTCGATCAGCCAGTCGCCGGGCACGTAGTCGATGACCAGGTGGGCGAAGTCGGGCTGGCCGGTGACCGGGCACAGCGAGGTGAACTCCGGGGCCACGAAGCGGGTCAGGTAGGTCACGCCGGCCTGGGGATTGGGCACGCGCTCGAGCACCGCGTCCGCAGGGTTCTGCGGGGCCTCGGTGTGCTGGCCGAGCTGGGTGAGATGGGTCTCTTGCATCGGGGCGATGTAGACCTCGCCTAGCCTAGGGACAAGGCCGGCGGGTCGCGCTATCAAGCCGTCAAACAATCGTTGGGAGCGAGATCATGGCGGGCAAGGACTTCGATGGCTTCGTGGTGGTGGTGACGGGCGGCTCGACGGGCCTGGGCCGGGCCATCGCGGTCGAGGTGGCGGAGCGCGGCGCGAAGGCCGTCATCGTCAACTACGCCTCCAGCAAGGACGAGGCGGCCGAGACGGTGCGGCTGGTCGAGGCGCTGGGCGCGCAGGGCGTCCTGGCCCAGGGCGATGTCGCCGACGACGACGCCTGCAAGGCCATCGTCGCCCATGCCGCCCCGTTCGGGAAGATCGACGCCCTGTTCAACAACGCCGGCATGACCAAGTTCGCCCCCAACCACGGCGACCTGGACGCCCTGCAGAGCGAAGACTTCCTGCGGCTCTATTCGGTCAACGTCGTCGGGGCCTTCCAGATGGTGCGGGCCGCCCGCAGCCTGCTGGAAGCGGCCCCGCAGCCCGGCGCGGTGGTCAACACCAGCTCGATCGCGGCGGTGACCGGCATCGGCAGCTCGGTGGCCTACGCCGCCTCCAAGGGAGCGATGACGACCATGACCCTGTCGCTGGCCCGCGCGCTGGCTCCGAAGATCCGGGTCAACGCCGTCTGCCCCGGCTTCATCGACACCCCCTGGTTCGGCAAGTCGATGCCCGACGAGACGGTCGACCGGATGCGCCAGGGGGTGATCAAGTCGACCCCGCTGCAGGCCGCCTCGACCGCCGAGGATATCGCCGCCTCGACGGTGTTCCTCGCCTCCCCCAGCTCGCGCCATGTCACCGGCGAGACCCTGCTGGTCGATGCCGGCACCCACCTGGGATTCGCCTCGCTGTCGATGCGCTGAAGTCACTGATCCCGCCTTTATGCGGACGGGCGACATCATTAATGGCCCGTCGAATCGAGTCGTGGCACAAGCCCGGCTGCCTAAAAGTTAGGCGAAGGGGCCGGGCTTCGCTCAAATGGACGACAGGCCGCGCCAGTGCGTCCCCGTGACCGCTGCCGAGGTTAGCCGCCCCGAACCCCTTCGCCCATCTTGAGCGGGACTTCCGATCGAAGAGACGGGGGCGACGCTTGGGCGCTGCGGCGCGACTTGCGCCAAACATAAAGGGGATAGCGATGAAATTCTGGAAACTGGCCCTGGTCGGCGCTGCGGCGTCCCTGGCCCTCGGCGGCGCGGCCTTCGCGCAGGACGAAGCGCCGGCTGACGACTTCTCGTTCAGCTACAACGCCGGCGTGGCGAGCGATTACATCTTCCGCGGCGTCAGCCAGACGGACGGCCCGCAGGTGTTCGGCGGCGCAGACATCGGCAGCGGCGCCCTCTACGGCGGCGTCTGGCTCTCGAACGTCGACTTCGGCGACGACACCGACGCCGAGCTCGACCTGTACGTCGGCGTGAAGCCGGAACTGGGTCCGGTGACCCTCGACCTGGCCGCCATCTACTACGCCTACATCGGCGACAAATCGTCGGCGGACTATGAGTACGCCGAGTTCAAGGTCGCCGGTTCGGTTCCGATCGGCTCGGCCACCGTCGGCACCGCCTGGTACTACTCGCCGGAATTCTTCGGCGGCACCGGCCAGGCCCTCTACTACGAACTCAACGGCAGCTACGCGATCAACGACAAGTGGTCGGTCGGCGGCGCCGTGGGCAAGCAGGAAGTCGAGAACGCCACCGACTACACCACCTGGAACTTCGGTGTGGGCTGGGCCCCGATCGACCACCTGGCGCTGGACCTGCGGTATCACGACAGCGACCTGAACTGCACCACCTTCTGCGGTGAAAAGGTCGTCCTGACGCTGAAGACCACCCTGCCGTAGGCAGATCGCACACCGACCGGTCCGCTCCTCCCCGGACCGGTCAGGATTGGCCGCCGAGACCCGCGAAGGGTCGCGGCGGCCTTTTCCTTTTCAGGGCACTTTTTCTTTCGAGGGGGGGCGGCTATCGAGGGGAATGGACAGTTTCGCCTCTTTGCTGGCGCCGATCACGCCGGACCGGTTCCTTGCCGAAGCCTACGGCAAGGCGCCGCTGCACATTCCCGCTCAAGGTGGGCCCGCGAAGGCCGGAGCGCGACAGGACATCCTGACCTGGGCCCGCTGGAACGACATGCTGTCGGTAGCCACCAACTGGACCGAGCCGAGGCTGAAACTCTACATCGAGGGCCGGCGGGTCGCCGCCGAGCACTATTGCGACAGCATCAACACCCTCGACGGCCAGCAGCTGCGGGTGAATCCGCGCAAGGTGCGGGTCTTCCTGTCGATGGGGGCCAGCCTGGTGGCCAACGCGGTCGAGACCATGGCCCCGGAACTGCGCGCCGTGGCCCGGACTCTGGAGACCACCCTGCTGGGGTTGACCAGCGCCAATGTCTATTGCTCGTTCGGCGGCAAGCGGGCCTTCAACAGCCACTACGACAGCCATGAGGTGTTCGCCTTCCACACCGAGGGCGAGAAGGTCTGGCGCATCTATGAGGGCCGGGCCGACAACCCGGTGGTCGGGCCACCCGACCATCCCGACGTGCAGGCGCAGCTGGACCGGCAGAAGGGCCGGCTGCTGCGCGAGGTGACCATGCGGCCGGGCGACCTGCTCTACATCCCGCGTGGCCAGTTCCACGACGCCTTGGCCAGTTCCGAGGCCTCGCTGCATGTGACCTTCTCGGTCGAGCCGCGCACGGCCCGTATCCTGTTCCGGGTGCTGGAGCAGGAGGCGATGAAGGACAGCGCCTTCCGCGCCTGGCTGCCCGATCCCCGCGAGGACGGCGGCGCGGCCCTCAAAGCGCGGTTGGGCGACCTGGCCGACAGGCTGAAGGCCATCGCCACCAGCGAGGCGACGATCGGTGAGGTCGCCGACCTGCAGCGGTCGATCTTCGGCGAACTCAGCGAGTATGCCCTGCCCGCCGTCGGCGCCTTGGAGGCCTATGAGACGGCCCCGCGCCCGGCCGAGGTGGCCCGCACGACCGAGGGCTGGGTGTTGCGCACCCAAGGCGGCCTGATCCCGCTGGAAGGGCTCAACAAGCCAATGAGCTGGATTCTCGGCCGGCCGGCCTTCACCCTGCAGGAGATGGCCGCCTGGCACCCGCAGGCGGACGAGGCGGCGCTGCGGCGGTTGCTCGAGCGGCTGACGGCGGCCGGCATGGTCCGGCCGAGGGCTTAGTTTACCGGGGCTTGATATCGCCGGTGGTGCGGTTGCCGCCGTCCATGGCGTCCTGGGCGGCGTCCTGGCGCTTCTGCCAGCCGTCCTTGGTGTCGCAGATCTTGGTCTTGCGGCGCGAGCCGACGACGGCCTCGCGCTTGCAGCTCAGGCGGTCGGGGTCTGCCAGGCCGATGGCGCCGATCGGAATGCTGGTGCGCTGCGGGACGCGCACATCCACCGGCGAAACCGAGGTGGCCGGCGCCGGATCGGCGGCCAGCAGGGCGAGGGTCGAAATCAGAACGAACACGGGGTGCGCCTCATGCGGTCACGGGCGCGGAAGCAACCACCACACCGTGGCAAGGTCAAGGCATGCGCTTGACCGGTCCGCCCGGCTTGACCACACACGGCCTGCAACAGGTTTGAAGGCACATGCAGAATACCGACCGACTGACCCTCGACGACACCCTGAAGGCCTTTGTGGAGACCGAGCTGCTGCCTGGGACTGGCGTGGCGGCGGAGGATTTCTGGGCCGGGCTGGAACGGATTCTGGCCGAGTTCACGCCGCGCAACGCCGCCCTGCTGGCGACGCGGGATGCGCTGCAGGCTAAGATCGACGCCCGGTGGCGCGCGCGGCGCGGCAAGCCGTTCGATGTGGCCGACGAGCGGGCCTTCCTGACGGAGATCGGCTATCTGGTCGCCGAACCGGCGGCCTTCGAGATCGAGACGGCAGGCGTCGATCCCGAGATCGCGCTGCTGGCCGGGCCGCAGCTGGTCGTGCCGGCCTCCAACGCCCGCTACGCCCTCAACGCCGCCAACGCCCGCTGGGGCAGCCTTTACGACGCCCTGTACGGCACCGACGCCCTCGCGCCGGTGCTTACGACCAAGGGCTACGACGCTGCGCGCGGCGCGGGCGTCATCGCCTATGCCCGTGATCTGCTCGACCGGGTCGCGCCCCTGGCCGAAGGCTCGCACGCCGACTCGACCGGCTACCGGATCGAGGACGGCCGGCTGATCGTCTCGACGGCCGGCGGCGAGACCGCCCTGGCCGACCCGGGTCAACTGGTCGGCTGGCGCGGCGAGGCGGCGGGGCCGGGCGGTGTGCTGCTGGTCCACAACGGCCTGCACCTGGAGATCGTCATCGACCGCGCGCACGTCATCGGCCGGGACGATCCGGCCGGGGTGGCGGACGTGACGATGGAATCGGCGCTGACGGCCATCCAGGACTGCGAGGACAGCGTCGCCGCCGTCGACGCCGAGGAGAAGGTCCAGCTCTGGCGCAACTGGCTGGGGCTGATGAAAGGCGACCTGGCGGCCAGCTTCCAGAAGGGCGGCAGGACCGAGACCCGGACACTGGAGGACGACCGCGCCTTCACCGGGCCGAGCGGCGGCGCTATTACCCTGCGCGGCCGCAGCCTGATGCTGGTGCGCAATGTCGGCCACCACATGACCAGCGACGCGGTGTTGCTGGACGGGGCGCCCGTGTTCGAGACCGTGCTGGATGCGCTGATCACCGTCACGGCGGCGCTGCACGACCTCAAGGGGGCGCGGCGCAACAGTCCGGCGGGTTCGGTCTATGTCGTCAAACCCAAGCTGCACGGGCCCGAGGAGACCGCCCTGGCGGTCTGGCTGTTCGACCAGGTCGAGGCGGTGCTCGGCCTGCCCCGCAACACCGTCAAGATCGGCGTCATGGACGAGGAGCGGCGGACCAGCGCCAACCTGGCCGCCTGCATCCACGCCGCCCGGGAGCGGATCGTCTTCATCAACACCGGCTTCCTCGACCGCACCGGCGACGAGATCCACACCGCCATGGAAGCCGGCCCGATGATCCGCAAGGAGGCCATGAAGGGCGAGCCCTGGCTCAGCGCCTACGAGAAGCGCAACGTCGAGATCGGCCTGGCCGCGGGCTTCACCGGCAAGGCGCAGATCGGCAAGGGCATGTGGGCCGCGCCCGACATGATGAAGGCCATGCTGGAGGCCAAGATCGCCCACCCGAAGACGGGGGCCAACACCGCCTGGGTGCCCTCCCCCACCGCCGCGACCCTGCATGCGCTGCACTATCACGCCGTCGACGTGGCGGGGTTAAGAGCCGGGATGGAGGTTTCGGCGCCGACCGGCACGGACGCCCTGCTGACGCCGCCGCTGGCGAAGTCGAACTGGAATGAGGCCGATATCCAGCAGGAGCTCGACAACAACGTCCAGGGCCTGCTCGGCTATGTCGTCCGCTGGATCGACCAGGGGGTCGGCTGTTCCAAGGTTCCGGACATCCACGACGTCGGGCTGATGGAAGACCGCGCCACCCTGCGCATCTCCAGCCAGCACCTCGCCAACTGGCTGCACCACGGCGTCTGCAGCGAGACCCAGGTCCGCGAGACGTTCGAGCGCATGGCCGGGGTGGTCGACGCCCAGAACGCCGGCGATCCGCTGTACGAGCCGATGGCGGGCAATCCGGAGAGCGTCGCCTGGCAGGCGGCGCTGGAACTGGTGTTTTCCGGGCGTGAGCAGCCCAACGGCTACACCGAGCACATCCTCCACCGCCGGCGGCGGCAGAAGAAGGCGCTGGCCTAGCCCTTCGCCACCCAGCGCCTCACCCGCGTCTCCAGCACCCCCAGCGGCAGCGAACCGCCGGAGATGACCAGGTCGTGGAAGGCGCGCTGGTCGTAGGTCGCGCCCAGGGCCGCCCGCGCTTCGGCGCGGAGGGCGAGGATCCTGACCATGCCGACCTTGTAGGAGGTCGCCTGGCCCGGGCTGACGAAGTAGCGGCGGATCTCGGATTTGATCTTGGCGGCCGGCTGCGGCGAGTTGGCGGTGTAAAAGGCCGTCGCTTCCGCCTCGCTCCAGCCCTTGGCGTGGATGCCGGTATCGACCACCAGGCGGATGGCCCGCCATATCTCGCGGCCCAGGCGGCCGAAGTCGCTGTAGGGGTCCTTGTAGAAGTCCATCTCCCTGGCCAGCCGCTCGACGTAGAGGCCCCAGCCCTCGGCATAGGCTCCATAGCCGTACTGGGTGCGAAACACCGGCAGGCCGGTCAGTTCCTGGGCGACCGAGATCTGCAGGTGATGGCCCGGCCAGCCTTCGTGATAGGCGGTGCCCTCGATCTCGTAGAGCGGCGTGGCGCGGGTGTCGGACAGGTGGACATAGAAGACCCCCGGCCGTGAGCCATCGACCGCCCCGGAGCTGTAGTGGGCCGCCCCGCCCGGCTCCTCGCGGTAGGGCTCGACGCGTTTGACGACCAGCGGCGACCGGGGCAGCCGGCCGAACTGTTCGGGCAACCGGGCCCGCATGCCGGCCAGGTAGTCTTCGGCCAGCTTCAGGTAGCGGGCGCGGCCGGCGTCGTCGTTGGAGACGTAGAACCGGTCCTCCGACTTCAGATAGGCGAAGAAGTCCTCCAGCCTGCCGGCAAATCCGATTTTGGCCTTGAGGGTTTCCATCTCGGCGCGGATGCGGGTGACTTCGCTGAGGCCGAGCTGGTGGATCTCCTCGGCCGTCATGTCGGTCGTCGTCTGCAGTCGCAGCATGGCGTTGTAGTAGGCCGCGCCGTCGGGCAGCGACCCCGCCCCCCTGGGGTCGGCCGCCGACTGTTCGCGGTCGGCGGCCAGCCAGGCGCCGAGGCGGTCGTAAGCCGGCTTCATCGAGCCGGTCATGGCCTCGGCGACGGCCGTGGTCAGTTGGGCCGCCCGGGTCTCGTCGACGACGCCCCTGGCTTTCAGGGCGGCGAACTTCTCTTTCGCGTCGGCGAACAGGGCGGCGTCGGGGCCGGCATCGAACGGCGCGCCGGTGGTCACCCGCTTCACCTCGACGATCGACTGGTCGTAGGAGAATCGCGGCATGCGCACGCCCTTGGCGGCGGCGCGTTTGGCCTGGTCGAGCTGGACATCGAGAACCCCGCCGATGGCCGCGACGCGGGCGACATAGGCCTCGGCGTCGGACATCGTGTCGACCGGGTGCATGTTGATCATGAAGTTGGGCAGGCCGGTGTGCGCGCCACCGCGGGCGAAGGTGTAGCCGTGGTCGCGCCAGCGCCAGGCTTCCTCGGCGCGTTCCAGTTCCAGCAGCCAGATGTCGTACGACGTGCGGGCGTCCTCGCCCAGTTTCGCCGGGTCGAACCTGCGTTTCATCGCCTTGACGCTGGCCCGGCGCCAGTCGAGGCGCTTCTTCTGGGCCGCCTCCGAGCGGTCGGTCAGCCTGTCATACTGCTGCTTGCGGCCCAGCTGCGACAGCCATTCGGGGTCCATGGCCAGCTCGTCCTCGAAGGCCTTGTCGAGGAAGGCGGTCAGGTCCGCATCGAGCCCGGCGTTCGCCTGGCGGGCCATCACGGCGGCGGGGAGAAGGGCGGCGACCGCCACGCCCATGCCGAAGTCGCGCCGGGAAAGCCGCATCCGAAAGCCTCGTGAGAAACATCTGAACAGACGGTGACCCTAGGCCGGTTCGCGGCCGGGGTTAAGCGAGCGTCGCGCCAGAAGCTGCGGAACGTCGAATTAGGCGACAAGGGCCCGGCGCGCAAACTGGCCTGCATGCGATGCGCCTCCGCGGACTCTTAATCAGCGAGTCGTAGGTCCGAACCCTGCAACACCCACCATTTCCTGAAATTCGGTGGCAAGGCCATCCCTTCCGCCACAGGTCCGGCGCCGCGCCACCGCGAGTCACGGTAGAAGCGTTTGATGAAAACGGCGGCGCGAAACCTGATCCCGGGACTGATGGCGCTGGCCATCACGGGCGCCGCGCCGTCGCCAACGCCGGTCACCATCGCCGGTGTCGATCCGGTCACGGTCGAGGGACGCGGGGCGGCGGCGGCGTTCACCGAATACGAAGCCGAGAACGCCGGGTTCCGAGGCGAGCTGCTGGGCTATCATCGGCGCTTCGGCACGCCGGCGGCGGAGGCCTCCGGCCGCCGCGCGGTGCGCCTCACAGCCGTCGGCGACTATGTCGAGATCGTGCTGGCCAAGCCCGCCAACGCCGTCACCCTGCGCTACGCCCTGCCCGACTCCGCCAGCGGCAAGGGCCTCGACAGCGACATCGCTCTGTATGCCGACGGCCGCCGGCTGGGCGCCCTGGCCCTGACCTCGCGCTACAGCTGGTATTACGGCCGCTACCCTTTCACCAACCGACCGGCCGACGGCGGCGGTCATCACATCTATGACGAAGCCCGGCTGCTCTTGCCCCAGATGCTATCGGCCGGAACGCGAGTGCGCTTCCAGGTCGAGCGGGCCGATGTCGCCTGGCGGCTGATCGACCTTGCCGACTTCGAGGTGGCGACCCCGACCTTGAGCGGCGCGGACGGCGCCGTCTCGGTGCTGGCCCATGGCGCCGACCCGAGCGGCCGCCGGGAGTCGAGTCGCGCCTTCGACGCCGCCATCGCCCGGTCGCAGACGTCCGGCAAGCGGGTGTGGATTCCGCCCGGCCGCTACCGCATCGACCGGCATATCATCGTCGACGAGGTCAGCCTGGCCGGGGCTGGTCCGTGGTTTACCGTCCTCACCGGCCGTGGCGTCGGCATCTACGGTCGCAAGGCCCCGCAGGGCAGCCGCAACGTCATCCTTCGCGACTTCGCCATCTTCGGAGAGGTCACCGGCCGCGACGACCATGCCCAGGTCAACGGCGTCGGCGGGGCGATGAGCGACTCGGAGATTTTCAATCTCTGGATCCAGCACACCAAGGTCGGGCTGTGGTTCGACGGCCCGATGAGCAACCTGCGGCTCCGCGACCTGCGGATTCTCTCGCAGGCCGCCGACGGCCTGAACTTCCACCGCGGCGTCACCGACGCCTCGGTCGCCAACAGCTTTGTTCGCGGCACGGGCGACGACGGCATCGCCGCCTGGTCGCACCGGCAGGAGAACGCCCGCATCCAGGTCGTCGGCAACACCGTGATCGCCCCGACCCTGGCCAACGGCATCGCCCTCTACGGCGGCCGCGACCTGACGATCCGGGGCAACCTGGTGGCGGACGCGGTGACGCAAGGCGGCGGCTACCACCTGGGCCAGCGGTTCGACGCCACGCCGTTCGGTCCGAACATTCGCCTGACCGACAACACCGCCCTGCGCTCGGGGACCTGGGACCCCAACTGGCGGTTCGGGGTCGGCGCCTTCTGGATCTACGCCCTTGACCGGCCGATCCAGGGCCGGGACCTGATCGTCGAGGGCCTCGATCTGCGCGACAATGACCAGGAGGGCTTGTTGTTCATGGGTCAGCCGATCGACGGCCTGACCCTCAACGGGGTTCACATCGACGGCTCGTCACATGCCATCACCCTGCGCGCCGACGGCTCGGCGACCTTCAGCGGCCTGCGCCTGACCCGGACCGCCGAGCCGGCCATCCGGGTCTGCAATCCCAAGTTCCTGCTGATCGTCGAAGGCTCACCGCCGCCGACGCAGGGCGGCTGCCCTTAAGCCCCCGAACAGTTCTTTTCCAGGAAGGCCTGGTGGGTGGGCAGGCCCTGCACCCGCTGGACGATGGCCGAGCGGATCTGCGCCAGCCGCAGCTTGAGATCGTCCTCCGCCATCACGTCCGCGACCGGGTGGTAATCGTCCGGGACCAGCCCCTGGCCATAGAGGACGTAGAACCAGTTGGGCTCCTTGAAGAGCTCGAAATTCTCGGCCTGGACCTCGCCGCGCCGCCGGAAGCTCTCCAGCTTGTCGGTCAGGCTGTCCGGGATTTCCATGTGCTTCACATAGGCCCAGAACGGCGTGTCCTCGCGGTCGGTGGTCTTGTAGTGGGCGATGATGAAGTCGCGGATGTAGGTGAAGTCGCGCTCGATCTCGCGGTTGAAGCGGGCGATCAGCAGCGGTTCGAAACCGTTCTTGGGAAACAGCGCCAGAAGCTTGGAGATCACCACCTGGATCAGGTGGATGCTGGTCGACTCCAGCGGCTCCAGGAAGCCGCTGGCCAGGCCCAGCGACAGGCAGTTCTTCTCCCAGCAGGATTTGCGCCGGCCGGTGACGAAGCGCAGGTGGTTGGGCGGGGCCTGGGCCTCGCCATCGAGGCGCTCGATCAGCAGTTCGGCGGCCCGGTCCGGCTCCAGCCAGGCGTCGCAATAGACATAGCCGTTGCCGGTCCGGTGCTGCAGCGGGATGCGCCACTGCCAGCCGGCCTCGCGGGCGATGGCGCGGGTCAGCGGCACGGGGTCCTCGACCCGGGCGCAGGGCATGGCCACGGCCCGGTTGACCGGCAGGTATCGGCTCCAGTCCTCGTAGCCGACGCCCAGCGCCTGCTCGATCAACAGGCCCCGGAAGCCCGAGCAGTCGAGGAACAGGTCGCCGCGGATGACGCGGCCGTCCTCCAGGGTGATGCTGTCGATGTAGCCATCCTCGGCCCCCAGGGTGACATCGACGACCTTGCCCTCCAGCCGGGTTACGCCCCGCGCCACCGCGAACCGCCGCAGGTAGGCGGCGTAGAGGCTGGCGTCGAAATGGAAGGCGTAGTTGATCTTCGGCAGGTTGGGATTGCCGTCGGTGGTGCGGCCGAACTTGCCGGCCAGGGCGGCCTGCGCCTCGGCGCTGAAGCGCAGGTTGTCAGGATCGCCACCAGCCTTGACCCAGCGCAGCCAGTGGTTGGTGAAGCCGATGCCGCTGAACTCCGCCCCCATCATGCCGAACGGGTGCATGTAGCTGTGGCCGGGCCGGCGCCAGTTCTGGAACTCGATGCCCAGCTTGATGGTGGCGTTGGTCTCGCGCATGAACTCGTTCTCGTCGAGGCCGAGAACGCCGTTGAACAGGGTGATCGGCGGGATGGTCGCCTCGCCGACCCCGACGGTGCCGATCTGGTCGGACTCCACCAGGGTGATCGTATAGCGCTGCGTGCCCATCACCTTCGACAGGGCCGCCGCCGCCATCCAGCCGGCCGTGCCGCCGCCGACGATGACGATGTCGCGGATCGTGGTCCTCATCCGAACAGGGCCGAGCCGATGGACGAGGGCCGGGCGTTCAGATGCTCATCAAGGGTCGGCAGTCCCTTCACCTCGCCGGCGATGAAACCGAGCATCCCCTGCATCTGGCGGATCTGTTCCTCGGGGCTGAGCATCTCGACACGCGGGTCGTAGTCGCCGGGGACCAGGCCGTGGCCGAGCAGGATGGACGTCCAGTTGGAGGCCTGGAAGGTTTCGTCGTCGTAGATGGCGGTCTCGCCGCGGGCCCGGAACAGGGCGAACTTGTGGGCCAGGCCTTCGGGAACCGGACCGTCGCGGGCGCCATCCCAGAAGGGCTCGTCGCGGCGCTGGTTGAGCCGGTAGTGGGCCAGCTGGAAGTCGCGGATGTTGCGGCCGTGGGCGGCCAGGCTGGCGCTATAGAGTCGCGCCTCGGCCAGGTCGTCGGCATCGACCGGAAACTGGGTGATCAGGTGCGAGACGCTGGTCTGGATCAGGTGCAGCGGCACGGCGTCCAGCGGCTCGACACAGACCGCCGCCTCGCCGACCCCGACGCAGTTGCCGATCCAGCCGCGCCGCATGCCGGGCGTCATGGGCGCACAGACCGCTTCCCCCTCCAGCTTGAGGCCGGTCAGGACGGTCAGCCGCTGCAGCATGTCCGTGTCGCTGAGGTCCTTCGAGTCGAAGGCCGCAACCAGCGCCGTACGCTCGCGCAGGGGATAAAGGCCGATCCACCCGGAGCGGAAGGCGGCGATGTGGGCGAAGGCCGGCAGCGGCGAGAGCGCCGGGCCGGAGGCGGCCATCAGCCGGTCGCAGGGATAGAGGTCAGCCCAGGACTCGAAGTCGCCGCCGGGCAGCTGGCCGAGCAGCAGGGCGTCGGACCCCGAAGCGTCGACGAACAGATCGGCTTGCAGCGCCGTGCCGTCATCGAGGGTCACGGAGGTAATGCGGTCGCCGAGGGCGGTCACCCGCACCTGGCTCGACGGACAATGGACAACGCCGGCCCGCAAGGCCCGCGCACGGATGAAATCGACGTACCGGCCGGCATCCAGCTGGTAGCCATGGGCCGGCCGGGAAAACTCGGCGGCCAGATCGACGTCCGGCGCCATGCGGCCGGCCTTGGCCATGGCGGCGCCGAGCGAAAAATCGTCGAACTCGACGCCCATGCCCTCGCCGCGGGCCTTCACCCAGTACTGGACGAGATCGACGTTGTTCACCCCCACCGGTTGGGTGTCGTAGGCGTGGATGAAGGGCGCCTTGCCGCCCGACCAGTTGGCGTAACGCTGGCCCATGGTCGGCAGGCCGCCGCTGGCCTTGAGCAACTGGTCCTCGGGGATGTTGAGCAGCCGGTGCAGGCCCGACAGGGTCGGCAGGGCGGCGAAGGCGTCGACCGGCGACAGCAGCGACGGCAGCTCGACCAGGGTCACCTCCAGCCCGGTGCGGGCGAAGGCGAAGCGCAGGCCGTAGGCGGCGATCCAGGCGGCGGCGTCGCGGCCGACGACAACGACGGATTTCAGCGGCCGGCTCATGCCACCGCTCCCGCGCGTTCGAGCGGCACGGCCTCCGGCGAGGGGCAGTAGTCGCGGATAAAGGCGTCGTGGCTGGGCATGGCGTCGACGCGGGCGTCGATCTTGCCGTGCAGTTCGTCCATGCGGTGGACCAGATCGTCGAACTCCAGATTGTCGGCCAGCCGCTCGTAGCCTCTGGGAACCAGTCCCTGACCATGCAGCACCGACAGCCAGCTGGCCGGCGAGAACAGCCCGTCCTTGTAGGCCGGCAGATGGCCGCGATGGCGGAACATCTCGATCTTCTCGGCCAGGCTGTCGGGCACCGACATGTTGCGGCAGTAGCGCCAGATCTCGGCATCGTCGCGGGTGTTCAGGTGGTAGTGCAGGATCAGGAAGTCGCGGATACGGTCGTACTCGTTGTCGACCCGCCGGTTGAACTCGGCGACCAGAACGGGATCTATCTTCTGGCGCGGGAAGAACCGCAGCAGGGCCATGACGGCGGCCTGGACCAGATAGATGCTGGTCGACTCCAGGGGCTCGAGGAAGCCGCTGGCCAGGCCGATGGCGACGCAGTTTCTGGTCCAGGAGGCGGTGCGGCGGCCGGCCTCGAAACGTAGCAGACGGGGATCCTGCTGGGCGGCGCCGTCGAGATTGGCCATCAGGGTCTCGCGGGCCTTGTCTTCCTCGATGAAGCCGCTGGAAAAGACATAGCCGTTGCCGGTCCGGTGCTGCAGCGGGATGCGCCACTGCCAGCCGGCCTCGCGCGCGGTCGAGCGGGTGTAGGGGGTGAAGTCCGGCGAGCGATCGCAGGGGACCGCCCAGGCCCGGTCGCAGGGCAGCCATTTGTTCCAGGACTCGAACGGGCTGTTCAGGGCCTTGCCGATCAGCAGCGCCCGAAATCCCGAGCAATCGATGAACAGGTCGCCGGTGATGACCTCACCCGAGTCCATGGTCACCGAGGCCACGTCGCCGCTCAGCGGATCGAGCGTCACATCGACCACCCTGCCCTCGGTCCGCACCGCCCCGCGCTGCTCTGAAAAGCCGCGCAGGTATTTCGCATAGAGGCTGGCGTCGAAGTGGTAGGCGTAGCTGTAGGTCGAATTGATCGCCTTCAGGTCGCTGACCGGAAATTCGAACTTCTGCCGCCGGCTGGCGACCACGGCGTAGGAGAAGTCTTCCAGGTCGTAGGCCCGTCCCGCCTGCCGCGCCCGAAGCCAATGGTGGTGGAAGCCGATGCCGCCCAGCGGCTGACCGTGCTTGCCGAACGGGTGGTAGTATTCGCTGCCCTTGAAGCCCCAGTCGCGGAACTGGATGGCCAGCTTGAAGGTGCCGTTGGTGCGGGCCATCATCTCCGGCTCGATGATGCCGATGGCCTCGTTGTACTCGCGCATCTGCGGCAGGGTCGCCTCGCCGACCCCGACGATGCCGATCTCGTCGCTCTCGATCAGCCGTACCCGGCAGATGTTGGGCTTGAGCGTGCCGGTCAGGGCCGCGGCCGTCATCCAGCCGGACGTGCCGCCGCCGACGATCACCACCCGCAGGGGCTTGTCCATCCGGTTCCTCCCAGGCGCCGGCCCACTGTTGGCGGGACCGACAGCCTTGTCAAAGGCGCAGAAATGCAAAGCCCCGCCGCGCCGGGTGGCGTGACGGGGCTCGCATGCGAAACGTCGCGATCAGTATTTGAACCGCACCCCGAAGACGACGCGCCGGTCGTTGGTGAACCAGCTGCCCGGCCGCAGGTCGCCGTTGTTGATCTCCGGCTGGTCGGTCTGCTGCTTGAGCACCGTCTCGGTATTGAGCAGGTTGCTGCCCTGCAGGCTGAGCTCGATGTTGTCGGTGACGCGGTAGCGGACCGAGGCGTCAAGATAGCCTGAGTCCTCGGCCCACATCGGCAGGTAGACACAGCAGTCGACCGCGGTGACCAGGTACTGGGAGCGCCAGTTGTAGGCCACGCGGACCGACAACGGGCCTTTCTCGTACAGGCCGATCAGGTTGTAGGACTGCTCCGACAGGCCCTCGAGCCCATCGACCCGCAGCGACGTGCCGAGCGTGCCCGGCTGCGGCGTACCCCCGCTGGCGCTGCCCGAGGCGTTCTTCAGGTTGGCGTTGGTGATGCCCTGGTTATCGACATAGGTGTAGTTGGCCTGCACCCCCAGCCCGCTCCAGAGGCCGGGCAGGAAGTCGAAGAAGCGCTGGTAGGCGACCTCGAACCCTTGCAGCTTGGCGCCTTCGCCGTTGAACGGCCCGGTGACCTCGACCGTCCGGGTCACCCCGTTGATCGTGAACTCCCGATTGTAGGTGCCCATCTGGATGTAGTCGTCGAAGTCCTTGTAGAAGAAGGCCAGCGAGAAGGACCCCACGTCGCCGAAGTAGCGTTCTATCGATAGATCGACCTGCTTGGCCGTGGTCGGCGCCAGGGTCGGATTGTAGGCCTCGGCGCGGTAATAGGGTCGCACACCGGTCACCACGCCCGCACCGTTGCGGATGAAGGCCGGATCGTTGGGGTTCGCCACCGTCGGCAGGGTGGCCGAGATGTTGGTGTAGTTCTTCAAGAGCCCCATGTCGGGCCGCGACATGGCGATTGACGCGGCGAAGCGGACCACCCAGCCATCGTCGAGATCGACCTTGAGGTTGAAGCTCGGCAGCCAGTTCTCGTGCGTCGTCGACACCGTGTTGGTCGCGCCGCCGGTGGTATTGAACAGTCGCTCCTCGGCCGAGATGTAGCAGCCGATGGTTTGCGGCAGCCCGCCGGGCGCGCCGTTCGGACCGCAGGCCAGGGTTCCCGGCGAGAAGGTCTCGGGATTGATCACCGAGCCCATGCTGGTGATCTCGGTGCGGACATAGCGCAGGCCGACGTTGCCGCTGACCTTCCAGTCGCCCCAGGTCGCCGTCTCACCGCCGCCGAACTTCAGCATCGCGTAGGCGGCCGAGGTCTCCTCCGAGACGTCCGTCAGTTCGACGTCGCGGAAACATCCCACGGTCTCGCCCGGACGTTGGCAGACCGGCCGCCACTGGTCCTGACCGACGCCGATGGCGTTGAAGGACAGGGCGTTGGCCCCGTGCTTTTCCAGTTCGTTCATGTTGAAGAAGACGTAGTCGCCCGAGAGGCTGTCGCCGAAGTATCCGCCGCCGAAGTGGCGCACGTCATACAGCCCGTCCGGATAGCCGGTGAAGGCGCCGTTGGGCGCGTGGCGGTCGATGTTCCAATAGGTGTACTGGCCGGACCCCAGGTTCCAGTTGTTGGCGATATTGCCCCAGTTGTAGGTGCTGTAACGGATTTCCTGGTCGCGGTCGGCGTAGCGGACGCCCACCTTCAGACTGTCCAGCCAGTCGCTCTCGAACAGGTATTGGGCGTCGGCCCGGAAAGCCAGTTCCTGGCCCTCGCTGTCCTCGAGGTGGTCCATCGCGTGGTTGTAGCGATAGTTGTTGGGGTTGGTCAGCCCGCCGGGCGACTGGTTGATGTTGGTCGGCGTCAGCAGGGTCATCTTCGGCTTGCCGCCGGTGGCGTCGAGGCCGAGGTCGGCGAAGCTGTACTGGCCCACTTCGATGTCGTGGTTGTCGACCTCGGAATTCACGTACTGGAGGTCGAAGTTGACCTTCAGGCGGTCGGTCACGTCCCACTTCAGGTTGAAGGCCAGGTCCTCCGTCATGTTCTCATTCTGATTGAGACGGGTGACGGCGTTGAGGTCCGGCGCGCGGCCGTTGATCGGACAGGCCGGCTGCCAGCTGTAGCAGGGCTCCAGCATGTTCACGCCGGCGGAGTTGACGGCGACGTTGGCGGCGTCGGCGTCGCTGGCGCCCCACCAGCTGACGTCGGTCTGCTGCACGGTCATGACGCCGGTCTGGAAGTTGCCGGAATCGCTGAAGGTGAAGGCCGGCGTGCCGAGCGCCGGGCGCGGCGCGTGGGCCGGCCGGTTGGTGTTGTTGTAGCGCCAGTCCGTCGGCAGGGCGAACATGTCGATCGGGTAGCTGATCAGGCCATATTCCCGCCAGGTGTTCTCGTACTCGGAGCGGACGTACTGCCCCGTCAGCAGAACATTGCCGTCGAGGCTTTCCCACTGGCCGGCCAGGGCCAGCGCCTGGCGTTCCCGCTGGTAGTTGGTGTCGCGGTAGGCGACCGATGACGGGATATAGACGCGCTGGGGACCGTACAGCTGGTCGAACACGGCCATGCGGCCGTACTGCACGCCCTGCGACTGGGTCTCCACCTCGGAATAGGCCAGGTTGGCGAGGAAGCCGAACTCGCCGATCGGAGTGGACCAACGGTCGCTGAACACGCCGCTGATTTCGGGCGTGAATTCCTTCGAAATGTCGCCCCAGTTGACATTGGCGGTGAGCGCCATGGCCCGGCCGGGGCTGTCGAACGGCACCCGGGTGCGCAGGTTGACAGTGCCGGCGATGCCGCCTTCGACCAGTTCCGCCGTCTGGTTCTTGTAGGTGTCGACACCCTGCAACAGCTCGGGCGAGACGTCGCCCCAGCCAAGGCCGCGCGAGGAGTTGGCGCTGAAGGTGTCGCGACCGTTGAACTCGTTGCGGACCTGGGTCAGGCCGCGGATCAACACGCCGGAGGGTTCGGCCGAGAAGTGGGAGGTGTCGTCGCTGGCCGCGAAGCGGTTGACGGTCACGCCGGGCACCCGCTGAAGCGCCTCGGCCACCGACTTGTCGGGGAAGGCGCCCATGTCCGTTGCGGTGATCGTATCGACGATCGTGTCCGCGTCGCGCTTGGTTTCCTGCGAGGTCTTCAGCGCCTGCTTGACGCCGGTGATGACGACCTCATCGACATCGGTGGCAGCCGCATCCTGCGCTGCGGCCATCGCCGGCGCCATGACAACGGCCGCAGCCGCCAGGGCCGCCAGCGAGACGCCGTATCGCAGAGCCTGACGCCCACGCGCCGTCTTCAGATTGATCGACATCCGTTCCCTCCCAATCGGGGAAGCGGCTCTTGTGGCCCCTTGCCCCGCAACCTGTTTTCTCAAACAAGGCCGCCGACCGGATGCGGCGATGGCCGCCGGAGGTTCCGGCGGGCCTTTGCCATTTCCGACAGCGCTGTCATTCCCGGGGCGACAAAAGGGCGAAACCTCGCCCCAACTCCCGATCCCGACATACCCCTGTTCGTCCTTGGACACCTTTAGGGCTCAAGAAACGGCGTTTGCCAAGCCTTTTTTCCGGCCGCCCAAAAAATTTCGCCATGACTTTGACATGAAAGTGACAGCGCTGCCATTTGGCGCGGAACCGCTTGCGAAGCGCCAAAGCAGCGACGACTCTGGCCCAAACGCCGATGGTTTCGGCGAATTCGACGAAAGTGGCGCGATGCAAGCCCTTACCGAAATGACCGGTGTCGACGCGCGCCGGTTTCACGCTGACATCGTCGGCCAGGGACGCCCCGTCGTGCTGCGCGGCGCCGTCGCCGACTGGGCGGTGGTGCGGGCGGCGGCGATCTCCGACGAGGCGCTGGCCGAATATCTTCGGCGATTCGACCGCGGCGCGACGCTGTCGACAATGTTCGGCCCCCCGGCCATCGAGGGCCGGTTCTTCTACAACGCCGACCTTACGGCGTTCAATTTCCAGGTCGGCAGCGTGCGGCTCGGCGCCGCGCTCGACTACCTGCTGGCGCACCGGGCCGAGCCCAGGCCGCCTGCATTCGCCGTTCAGTCCGTGCCGGTGCGGGCCAACCTGACCGGCTTCGAACAGGAGAATCGCACGCCTCTGCTCGATCCAGCCATCGAACCACGGGTATGGCTGGGCAACCGGGTCATCGTCGCCGCCCACCACGACCCGTCGGAGAACCTGGCCTGCGTCACCGCCGGCCGCCGTCGCTTCACCCTCTTCCCGCCTGAGCAGGTCGCCAACCTCTATCCGGGACCGTTCGAACTGACGCCGGCCGGAACGACGATCAGCATGGTCGACTTCGACAAGCCGGATCTCGGCCGCTACCCGCGCTTCGCAGAAGCCCTGGATGCCGGGCTGGTCGCCGAACTGGCGCCGGGCGACGCCATCTACATCCCCTATCTCTGGTGGCACCATGTCCGCTCGCTGGAGCCGGTCAGCATGCTGGTGAACTACTGGTGGGATCCGCCGACCAAGGGCCGGGGCGCGCCGCGAGACGCCTTTCTGCACGCCATCCTCACCTTCCGGGGCCTGCCGCCGGAACAGCGCGCCGCCTGGCGGGCCATGCTGGATCACTATGTCTTCGATGAGGGCGGCGTTCCCGGCGGCCACCTTCCCGAGCGGGCGCAGGGAATCCTCGGCCCGATGGACGCCGCCACCGCCCGGGACGTCCGCGCCGCCCTCGCCCGCACCCTCGCCAAGGGCTGACCTGCCGAAAGTCGCCGGAAATCGGCAATTGACAGCGCTGCCATACGCCGACGATCCTGCGTGACAACGGTCGCTCGACGGCCGAGGAAAGATCGCCGGGAGGTACCATGAGACGCCTGACCCTGGGCCTCGCCCTCGCGGCGGCCTGCATCGCCGGCCAAGCCGGCGCCGCAACGCCAGACGCCGGCCGGCGCGAATGCGTCGACTCGCCCTCGCATGTGATCACCGTTTGCCTGATCGTCGACGCCGACGGCCCGGCCTACGAGGTCAGCCGCAAGGGCAAGGCGGTTATCGCTCGCTCGGCGCTGGGCCTGGTGCTCAAGGGCGATGGCGCGGCCCGTGTCGATCGCATCGCCGGGGTCGACCGGGTCCGCCGGGACGACAGCTGGGAGCAGCCCTGGGGCGAGCAGCGCGTCATCCGCGACCATCACAGCGAACTTCGCGTGGCCCTGGCCGGGCCGGCCGGGGCCCGGCCCTACAGCGTCGTCATCCGCGCCTTCGACGATGGTTTCGCCTTTCGTTACGACGAGCAGGCCATCCCGGCCGGCCAATCGGTCGCGGTCCTGGACGAGCGCACCGAATTCAACTTCGTCGGCCAGTGGGACGCCTGGTGGTACCCGGCCCGCCAGGCGGATCGCGACGAGTACCTCTACCACCGCAGCGGCCTGAACGAAGTCGGCCTGGCCGAGACGCCGTTCACCCTGCAGGGCGAGGGTCTCTATCTTTCGATCCACGAGGCGGCGCTGGTCGACTATTCCAGCATGAACCTCAAGCGCACGGGCCAGAATGCTTTCAAGGCCGACCTGATGCCCTGGTCCGACGGGGTGCTGGTCAAGCGCGTCGGCGCCTTCCAGACCCCCTGGCGCACGGTGCAGATCGGCGAGACGGCGGGCCAGTTGGCCGACAGCCGGATGATCCTCAACCTCAACGAGCCCAGCCAGATCAAGGACATCGGCCAGTGGTTCACGCCGGCCAAGTACGTCGGAATCTGGTGGGAAATGCACCTCAACAAATCGACCTGGGGCAGCGGTCCGACCCATGGGGCCAACAACGACAACGTCCGCAAATACATCGACTTCGCCGCCGCCAACGGCTTTTCGGGGGTGCTGGTCGAGGGCTGGAACCAGGGGTGGGACGGCGACTGGATCGCCAATGGCGCCCACTTCAGCTTCACCAAGTCCTATCCGGATTTCGATCTGCCGGCGCTGGCCGCCTATGCCAAATCGAAAGGCGTCAAGCTGATCGGCCACAACGAGACGGCCGGGGCGCTCGAGAACTATGAAAGCCAGCTCGAGGACGCCATGGCGCTCTACGAGGCCAATGGCGTCAGCGTGGTGAAGACCGGTTATGTGAAGCCCAACGGGTCCATCGTCAGGACCGGCGAGGACGGCAAGCCGGCCAATGAATGGTTCGCCGGACAGTATGCCGTTCGCCACAATCTGAAGGTCGCACAGGCCGCCGCCCGGCATCACATCGCCATCGACGCCCATGAACCGGTCAAGGACACCGGCCTGCGCCGGACCTGGCCGAACATGGTCTCCCGCGAAGGGGCCCGGGGGCAGGAATTCAACGCCTGGGGCCGGCCGACCAATCCGCCCGAGCACCTGTCGATCCTGCCCTTCACCCGCCTGCTGGCCGGGCCAATGGATTTCACCCCTGGGATTTTCGACCTGACCTACAAGGACAAGGTCGAGGAGCGGGTGCAGTCGACCCTGGCGGTCCAACTGGCCGAATACGTGGTCATCTACAGTCCGGTCCACATGGCCGCCGACCTGCCCGAGAACTACGCCAAGCGGCCGGACGCCTTCCAGTTCATCAAGGACGTGCCGACCGACTGGGAGACCAGCCACACCCTGGCCGGAGAGATCGGGGACTATGTGGTCGTGGCCCGCCAGCAGCGCGGCGCGGCCGACTGGTACCTCGGCGCCATCACCGACGAGAACGCCCGCATCGTCACCGTGAAACTGGACTTCCTCGCACGCGGCAAGCGCTACGAGGCCCAGATCTATCGCGACGGACCCGGGGCCGACTATCGCACCGCCCCCTACCCGTTGGTCATCGAGAAGAAGATCGTCACCGCGAGGGACAGCCTGACCCTGGCCATGGCCCCGGGCGGCGGCCAGGCCATCCGCTTCAAGGCGCTGGATTAGAGGACCCTTCGATGACCCGTTCCCGCAGCCTTTCGGTCGCCGTCGCGGCCATCGCCCTGGCCGCCCTGGCCGGAACCGCGCCGGCCCAGGCGCCGGGCGTCGCCGATCCTTCCGTCTGGCCCGAGGCGAAGAGCCAGGGTCTGGTCGACGCCAAAACCGAAGCCTTCGTCAGCGACCTGATGGCCAGGATGTCGGTCGAGGAGAAGGTCGGCCAGTTGATCCAGGGCGACATCTCCAGCATCAAGCCCGACGATCTGCGCAAATACCCCCTGGGCTCCGTTCTGGCCGGCGGCGACAGCCCGCCGGTCGGCCAGTCGGACCGCTCGGGGCCGGAAGCCTGGCTGCAAACGGCGCGGGCGTTCCGCGCGGTGTCGCTGGAAAAGCGCGCCGGCCATACGCCGATCCCGGTGATCTTCGGCGTCGACGCCGTGCACGGCAACAACAACGTCGTCGGGGCCGTGCTGATGCCCCACAACATCGGCCTTGGCGCCATGCGCGATCCCGAACTGCTGCACAGGCTCGGCGAGGTGACGGCGCGGGAATCAGCCGTCGTCGGCTTTGACTGGGCCTTCGGGCCGACGCTGGCCGTGGTTCGCGACGACCGCTGGGGCCGCACCTACGAGGGTTATTCGGAAGATCCTGAGATCGTCGCCCAGTACGCCGCCCCGATGGTCACCGGCCTGCAGGGCCCGCCCGGCGAATGGCCGGCGCTTCACGCCGGCCATGTCGCCGCCTCCGCCAAGCACTTCCTCGGCGACGGCGGCACCCTGAACGGCAAGGACCAGGGCGACAACGTCGACAGCGAAGCCGATCTCGTGCGGCTGCACGCCCAGGGCTACGCCCGGGCCATCGACGCCGGAGCGCTGACCATCATGGCCAGCTTCTCCAGCTGGCACGGCGTCAAGATGCACGGCAACAAAAGCCTGCTGACCGACGTCCTGAAGGGCCGGATGGGCTTCGATGGCGTCGTGGTCAGCGACTGGAACGCCCACGGCCAGGTCCCCGGCTGCACCAACGTCTCCTGCCCGCAGGCCTTCATCGCCGGCATCGACATGATGATGGCGGCCGACAGCTGGAAGGGGCTCTACGACAACACCCTGGCGCAGGTGAAATCGGGCCAGATCCCGATGGCGCGGGTCGACGACGCGGTGCGCCGCATCCTGCGGGTCAAGGTCAAGGCCGGCCTGTTCGGCCAGCGGCCGTTCGAGGGCCGGTTCGAGCAGGTCGGCTCGGCCGATCACCGGGCGCTGGCGCGGCAGGCGGTGCGCGAGTCGCTGGTCCTGCTGAAGAACAACGGCGGTGTCCTGCCGCTGAAGGCCTCGGCGCGGGTGCTGGTCACCGGCGACGGCGCCGACAACATCGCCAAACAGGCCGGCGGCTGGACCCTGAGCTGGCAGGGCACGGGCAACAAGCCCGCCGATTTCCCGGGCGCGACCTCGATCTGGACGGGCATCGAGGCGGCGGTGAAGGCCGGCGGCGGCCAGGCCGAACTGAGCCCCGACGGCAGCTTCAAGACCAGGCCGGACGTCGCGGTGGTGGTGTTCGGGGAGAACCCCTACGCCGAGTTCCAGGGCGATCTGACCAGCCTCGAATATCAGCCGGGAGCCAAGACCGACCTGGCGCTGCTGAAGCGGTTGAAGGCCCAGGGCATTCCGGTGGTGGCGGTCTTCCTGTCCGGTCGGCCGCTGTGGACCAATTCCGAGATCAACGCCGCCGACGCCTTCGTCGCCGCCTGGCTGCCGGGCAGCGAGGGGGCCGGCGTGGCCGACGTGCTGGTCGGCGACGCCGGCGGCAAGCCGCGCGCCGATTTCCGCGGCAAGCTCAGCTACAGCTGGCCGAAGCTGGCCAGCCAGACCGTCCTGAACCGGGGCGACAAGGTCTACGACCCACTGTTCGCCTACGGCTATGGCCTGACCTACGCCAGCAAAACCACGCTCGCGCCGCTGAGCGAGGTTTCGGGCATCGAGGGCGCGGCGGTCGCCACCGACAGCTTCTTCACCGCCGGCAAGCTGGTCGGGCCGTGGCGCATCATGTTCAAGGACCCGGGCGGCATCGTCGGCACGGGCACGGCCAGCCCGCAAGGCATCCTGTCGACCGCCCTGGTCGATGCGGGCGGAGTCCAGGGCGGGGCCACGGCGCTGACCTGGAACGGCAAGGGGGAAGCGAGCTTCGCCATCGCCGGCTCGATGCTCGATCTCAGCCGCCAGGCCAACGGCGACATGGCCCTGCTGATCCGCTATCGCCTGGACACCAAACCGACCGGGCCGGTCGTGCTCAACGTCGGGCGCGGGAGCGTGCCCTTCCACAAGCTGTTCGCCGGCGCGTCGGTGGGCGAGTGGCGGACGGCCAAGATCAAGCTGTCCTGTTTCCGGGGCGAGGCGGAGGATCTGACGGTGGTCAACGTGCCGGTCGCCCTGACCTCGGCGAGCAAGGCCTCGATCAGCGTCTCTGACCTGCGGATCGCGCCCAACCAGAACGACAGCGTCTGTCCCTGAGGGACGGCGAACCGGGGGATGAATGGCGACCTTGCCTGAGAATACCGCCAAGCGGTTGGCCTTCTGGGCCGGCTGCCTGGTGGTCACCATCGGGGTGCTGCTGCACCTGCCAATGTTCCTGATGGCCCGGGACATGGACTGGGCGATGGCCGGCATGCCGATGGACGCCGGCACGTTCGCCGGCATGGGGCTGATCGTCGTCGGCATCGGGATGACCTCCTGGGGCCTGCTGCCGCCGGCCGAGGTTCGCCACGCCGAGCCGCACCTGCATATGAGCGCTTCGGAGGACGCCCCGCTGACCGGCGCCCACTGGAGCCTGATGATCGTGCTGATCGTCGCCCTGGTGGTCGATGTCATGAAGCCGGCCAGCCTGGGCTTCGTCGTGCCGGGGATGCGTGAGGAGTACGGGGTCACCAAGGCCTTCGTCGCCTGGCTGCCGTTCACGGCGCTCACCGGCACCTTCGTGGGCTCGTTGATCTGGGGTTGGCTGGCCGACGTCTATGGCCGCCGCGCCTCCATCCTGCTGTCCTCGATCATGTTCGTCGGCACCTCGATCTGCGGGGCCATGCCCTCGTTCGGCTGGAACGTGGCCATGTGTTTCCTGATGGGGGCGGCGGCCGGCGGCCTGCTGCCGGTGGTCTACGCCCTGCTGGCCGAGACCATGCCCTCGCGCCATCGCGGCTGGAGCCTGGTGATGGTCGGCGGTCTCGGCGCCGCCGGCGGCTACCTGGCGGCAAGCAGCTTGTCGGCCGTGCTGCAGCCGATGTTCGGCTGGCGGATCATGTGGTTCCTGAACCTGCCGACCGGCCTGGCGCTGATCTTCCTCAGCGGCTGGATTCCCGAGTCGGCCAAGTTTCTGATGCAGAACGGCCGGGTCGCCGAAGCGCGCGCCATCCTGGCCCGCTTCGGCTCGGTCCTGCTGCCCGACGCGCCGGTCGCACGAGCCGCCGCGGCTGAGGCGCCGACCTCCAACCCGGCGATCAAGACCGCCATCCTGGCCCTGGCCGGGATGACCTGGAGCCTGGTCAACTTCGGAGTCCTGCTGTGGTTGCCGGCCGAACTGGTTTCCAAGGGCTACAGCATCGGGCTGACCAGCAAGCTGCTGGCCGAGTCGGCGCTGATCGCCCTGCCGACGGTGGCCATCGCGGCCCTGCTCTACAGCCGATGGAGCACCAAGGGCGCGTTGGCCGTCCTGTCGGCCGCGACAGGGGCCGGCCTGGTCGGGGTGATCCTGGTCGATACGCCGCTGGCCGGCCTGACCCTCGACCCCATCCTGCCGGTCGCCCTGCTGATCTTCGGCAGCACCGGCATGCTGGCCGTGCTGCTGCCCTACACCGCCGAACTGTTCCCCGCCCGGGTGCGTGGCCGGGCGACCGGTCTGGTGGCCGGCTGCACCAAGGCCGGCGGCCTGATCGCCCAGGGCCTCGGGCTGATGGCGCTGATCCCGGTTCTGGCGACGGCGGCCTGGGCGGTGCTGGCCCTGCTGGTCGCCGTTGTCGGCCTGGTCACAGCGTTTGGCGAGGAGACCAGGGGCCGCGACCTGCGGGACACCGACGAACCGGCGCCAGCTTAAGGGATCAGGGCCTTGCGGATCGGCTCGACCCAAGCGTCCTTGTCGATGTCGTAGACGACGAAGTCGCTGTCGAACTGCCAGTAGGCCCAGGCCCAGCCCCGCGCCTCGGCGGCGTGAGCCACGGCGGCGGTGTAGCGAGCACGATCGACCATGGCGGCGCGGTCATAGGCCCCGAACTCGCCCAACAGGATTGGGCGCCGGTTGGCGACCGACCAGGCTTGCGCCTTGTCGAAGTCGGCTTCCAGACGGGCAAGGTCGGCGGGGCTACCCCAGGTCACGCCCGAGAGCTTGAAGGTATCCGGATTCCACTTCGCCCCCTGATGGGTGAACTCCATCGGCGTGTAGTAATGGACCGTGGCGATCAGATGCCGGTCGTGCTCCGGCAGCCTGAGGGCCGGCAGGTGGTCGATACTGTTCCAGAAGCTGGGACCGATGATGACGTTTCGGGTCGGATTGCTGATCCGCACCGCCGCCAGCGCCTCGAGCAGCAGGCTGTTCCAGCGATCGTCGTCGAGGCCGCGGTTGGGCTCGTTGAGCAACTCGAAGACCACGGTGTTGGGCGCGTCCTGGTAGTGCTCGCCAAGCTGGCGCCAGAAGGCGACCAGCAGCGGGCGGCAGTCATCGGGATACTGGCCGCATTCATTGAAATTGTGCTCGTCCAGGATGACCGTCAGGCCTTCCCGGGTTCCTGCCTCGACGAAGCCGTCCAGGGTCTTCAGCCACCTGGGATCGATGACGCCCTTGGCGTCCATGTGGCTGAAGGCCTCCATGTTGATCCGCACGGTGTCGAAGCCGCCCTGCTTGATCAACGCCAGGTGCCGGTTGGTGAACCGGGCCTTGCCGCCCTTCCACAGCGGGTCGTAGCCGAGGATGTTGACGCCGCGTCGCATGGCCGTGGTCTGCTCAAACGGGTCGATCGGTGAAAAGGCGGCCTGCGCCAGGCCGCCGAACATCAGGCTCGCGGCCAGGGCGGCCAGCAGTCTCGGTCCCCAGGATCCCATCGCATGCTCCTGCCTGGCTATTTCTCGGCCACCCCTGCTCCAGGCAAAAGAAAGGGCGGCCATCGCCGCCCTCAAGTGCCCGCAAGCTCAGGGAGCGGGTAATGCGCAAGGGACAACCGGCAGGCGGGAAACAACACGCCCGGAGGACCTGCCGACGTCACAGGGTGAGAAGAAAGCATCTGGCCGGGGCTGGCAAGAAAAATATGACAACGCTGTCAATCCGGTTCCCTCCCGCCATCCGGCGTGAATCGTTTGCGGTCCGGCGAACGGGGGTCTAACTCCGGACAAGGGACGAAGAGACGAGCGCACCTTGGCCGCCATCACCATCGACGACGTCGCCAGCCTGGCAGGCGTTTCCATCAAGACGGTCAGCCGGGTTCTGAACCACGAGCCGCACGTGCGCGCCGCGACGCGTGAGCGGGTGCTGGCCGCCGTCGACAGCCTGAAGTACCGGCCAAACGTCTCCGCCCGGGCCCTGGCGGGCTCGCGCAGCTATCTGATGGCGCTGTTTTTCGACAACCCCAGCCCCGGCTACGTCCACCAGATCGAGACCGGCGCCATGGGGGCCTGCCGCAACAGCGGCTATTACCTGATTGTCGAGGAGATGCTGGAATCCGGCGTCGAGCTGGAGCGCCGGGTGGCGGCGTTCAATTCGACGGTGCGCATGGACGGCGTCATCCTGCCGCCGCCGCTGTGCGACCGCACCGAGCTGCTGGCCGCCCTCGATGCCGAGAAGGTGCCCTATGTGCGCATCGCCCCCACGACCCATCTCGACCGCGCGCCCTATGTCTTCATGGACGACCGCCAGGCCGCCTATGAGATGACCACCTACCTGCAGAGCCTCGGCCACCGCGACATCGCCTTCATCGCCGGCCCGCCCGACCACACCGCCGCCGCGCGCCGCCTCGAGGGCTTCCGCGACGCCATGGAACAGGCCGGCCTGCCCGTCGGGCCGGACCGGGTGCAGAACGGGGCTTTCTCGTTCCTGTCGGGGGCGGAGTGCGGCGAGTTGCTGCTGACCGCCGCCGACCGGCCGAGCGCCATCTTCGCCGGCAACGACGACATGGCGCTGGGCGTCATGGCGGTGGCCAACCGGCTGCACATCGACATCCCGGGGACCGTCACCCTGGCCGGCTTCGACGATTCGCCTGGCGCCCAGGTGGTCTGGCCGCAACTGACCACCGTGCGCCAGCCGGTCGCCGACATGGCGCGTGAGGCCACCGAGCTCCTGATCGCTGCAGGCCGCGGCGACGTGGGTCCGAAGGCGCGACGACTGGATTTCGAAATCATCGTCCGCCAGTCCTCGGGTCCGCCCGCCCGCTGACGCGCCAGCCTCGTATCTGCGTTTGACAGCGCTGTCTTACCGTTTAGGTTCGCGTTCGCACGCCCGATCAAAAGAGGCGGCGATCATCATTGGGGGACGTCACATGGCCCAGGCCGCTCCAGCACCCGTCAAGCCCGACGCAGAGGGACCGAGCGGTCCAGGCATCCTTGTGCCCTTCGTCGTGGCGCTGTTCTTCGCCTGGGGCTTCGGCACCGTGCTGATCGACAGCCTGATCCCCAAGCTCAAGGGCCTGTTCGCGCTGAACTACGCCCAGGCCACCCTCACCCAGACGGCCTTCTTCATCGCCTATCTGGTGATCTCGGTGCCGGCCGGCATGCTGCTGAGCAGGATCGGCTACATCCGGGGCATCATCGTCGGGCTGGTGATCATGGCCGCCGGCTGCCTGATGTTCTCGCCCGCCGCTCAGACCAGCATCTACTGGGGCTTCCTCGCCGCGCTGTTCATCATGGCCTCGGGGATCACGCTGCTGCAGGTGGCCGCCAACCCGCTGATCGCCGTCCTCGGCAAGCCGGGCGGCTCGCACTTCCGCCTGCTGCTCGCCCAGACCTTCAACTCCCTGGGCACCTTCGTCGGCCCGTTCGTCGGGGCCGCCGTCATTCTCAAGAGCGGCGTCACCCCGCCCGATCCGGCCACCACCCCCGCCGCGGAGATGGCCGCCTACCGGGTCAGCGAGGCCCATGCGGTGCAGGCTCCCTTCCTCGGCATCGCCGCCGGTCTGTTGCTGTTGGCCGTTGTCTTCTGGTTCTTCCGCAGGAACACGGCCGTGCCGACGCCCAGCGCCAACGAGACCGGCCTTCGCAGCTTCGCCCTGCTTGGCAAGCACCGCCGGCTGGCTTTCGGCGTCGCCTGCATCTTCCTCTATGTCGGGGCCGAGGTGGCCATCGGCAGCCTGCTGACCAACTACCTGATCCAGACCAAGATCCTTGGCCTGACGCCCGAACAGGCCGGCCACATGACCTCCTTCTACTGGGGCGGGGCCATGGTCGGACGGATTTTCGGTTCGCTCCTGCTGTTCCTGAAGGTGCCCGCCGCCCGCCTGCTCAGCCTGTTCGCCTTCGGGGCCATCGCCCTGGTGCTGATCTCCTCCGGAACCAGCGGAACCGTGGCCGGTTACACCATCCTGGCGGTCGGGCTGGTGAACTCCGTCATGTTTCCGACCATCTTCACCCTGGCGATCGAGGGCATGGGCTCCAAGACTCCTCAGGCCTCAGGGCTGCTGTGCATGGCCATCGTCGGCGGCGCCGCGATCCCCGTCCTGACGGGCATGCTGGCCGACAAGGTCGGTTTGTCGCTGTCCTTCCTGTTGCCGGCCGCCTGTTATCTGGTGATCGCGGCTTACGGGTTCTGGGCCCATTCCAACAAGGTCGTCGCCATCGACGACGTGCCGGTGGTGGTTCCTTGAATCTGATTCTGCCGCCCAATCTGCGTCTGGTCGGCGATGTCGGCGGCACCAATTGCCGCTTCGCCATGGTCGATGCGGCCAGCCCTGACTTGCGGCTGGTCGATCCGGAGAGTCTCAAGGTCGCCGACTATGCAGGCCTTGAGGACGCGATCGACCACTACCTGCACTCCCGCCCAGCCGTCCGGCCCGGGCAGGCGGTGGTCGCCGTGGCCGGCCCGGTCACCGATGGCAGGGCCGAGCTGACCAATGCCGGCTGGAAGATGTCGGAGACCGGCCTGGAGAGGCTCGGCTTCTCGGCGGCGCGGTTGATCAACGATTATGAAGCCCTGGCCCTGGCCGTGCCGCGGCTGGGCGACAGCGACCTGGGCGACATCGGCGGCGTCAGCGCCGCCCGCCCTCAGGGCACCGTGGCGATCATCGGCGCCGGCACCGGTCTCGGCGTCGGGGCCCTGGTGCGCGATGGCCTCTGCGACGCCGTCGCGGTGACCGAAGGCGGCCATGTCGCCTTCGCCCCCACCGACGAAGTCGAGATCGAGATCTTCAAGGTGCTGAGCGGCCGCTTCGGCCGGGTTTCGCTGGAGCGCATCCTGTCAGGTCCCGGCCTGGTCAACCTATACGAGGCGTTGGCGCAGGTTCAGGGCAAGGCCGCCGCGCGCCTGAAACCGGAGGATATCGAGGACCGCGCCGAGAACGGCGACGCCCTGGCGGCCGAGGCCGTGGCGCGGTTCTGCAAGATTTACGGAGCCACGGCCGGCGACTACGCCTTGGCCTTCGGAGCTGTTGGCGGGGTCTATCTGGGCGGCGGAATCGCTCCGAAAATGCTAACCCCTCTGCGCGCCGGCGACTTCCGCAAGGCCTTCGAGGACAAGGGCCGGTTCAGCGATTATTGCGCCGCCATCCCGACCAAGGTCATCCTTCACCCCCACGCCGCCCTGCTGGGCGCCGGGGCGACCCCGCTGGCAGAGCCGGCGACGGCTGACGCGGCGGCGCGCTAAGTTTTCCGAACAGCGCTGCAAGCGCTCCGCCCGCCCTGCCTGACTCTTAATCAGCAGCTACGAGTGGTGACGTCAGGCGATGATAGCCCATACGGTAAAGCGCATAGATCATCGTATTCTCGGACAAGACGCCGGAAACGGTCGGGGCCGGAAACACTGCACCGTCACCCGGCGAGAGAATTCGAATGTCGCCGAGAACGGTCACGGCCTGCTTGGACAGGGGGACGATATGCTCGGCCCGCATCTTCATGCGCTCTGCCGGAATCCGCCAAAGCGGTTCGGCGCCATCAAGGCCCTCAAACTCCGCCCATGGAGCGAACCTGATCTCCGACGTCCGGACAAAGGTCCGCAGCGTCAGCTTGAGGGCGAGCCGCATCTGATCCCGCCCTTGTAGTCGTCGAGCCCCGCTAGGAATTTCGGGAGGTCGGCCGCCTTCAGCGCAGCTCTGCGCTTGGCCGGCGGCCGCGCGCTAAGCGCGGCGCTCAGATCGTCCGCAGGGTTGGAGGTCACCCGGCGCTCGGCCCTCGCCAGGCGGAAGATGTCCTGGATGTAGGCGCCGACTCGGACATCCCAACACCTAACACCCTGGTTTTCGTCCACTTTCTGTCCGGACGTGAATCCTCTTGGACCCCTCCGGACCTCAAGTGGTAGGGACGGTGGGACTCGAACCCACACGCCTTGCGGCTGCGGCTTTTAAGGCCGCTGCGTCTACCATTCCGCCACGTCCCCGCCCGGCCCTGTCTAGAGGACCGGCGGGGGATGGCAACGAGGTTATTGCTTGAGGATCATCGGCGGCTTGACGGCGCCCTGGCCGTACAGGGTGGTGTCCATGGTGCGTTGCGCGGCGTCTTCGCGCTCGGACCAGGCGAAGGCGGTCATGCAGACCTTCTTCTGGCGGATGGCGCCCAGCACCAGGGTCTTGCGGCAGACGATGCGGTCATAGTCCAGCCGGCCGGGCGCGCCGATCGGAACGCCGGCCCTGTCGCCCTGGTGTGCAACCCTCACGGCGCCAATATCGCCGGGCGCGCCCAGCATGGCGGCGATCAACGCGGAAACAAGAAGACTCATCTCGGCCTCCCTTCACCTTGGATCAGGCGAAGAGTTTACGCCGAACGGGGAGCTTCCGGAAGGGCGCTACTTCGGGGTGTCCTTGTAGCCGAAATCTTCCTTGGTGCCGGCCGTGCGGCGACCCGGATCGGTCAGCTGGTCGACCTGGTCCTTGAGCAGATCGCGCTGGGCGACCGTCATGCAGATTTTCTGCGGCCGGTTGGAGCCGACCACATGCTCGCGCTTGCAGACGATGCGCTCGGGGTCGTTCATCGAGCCCTTCTTGATCCCCTCGACGGGCCTGGGCTGCTCGGGCTTGTCGACCTGCACGGGGCTGACGGTCGGGCCCGGGCCGGCCTGGGCCAGAACAGGCGTGGCGAAACCAACGGCGAGCAGGCCGATTAGCGCGAGTTTCATTGTCGTCGTCCCCGAAATGATCAGTTGCCGTTTTCGGCGGCCGTCTGCCTCAGAGTGGCCTCGTCGGCGACGGTGCGGCCGCCCGGATCGGTCAGCTTGTCGGCGTCGTCCTTCAGGCGCTGACGTTGGGCGATGGTCATGCAGATCTTCTGCGGACGATTGGAGCCGACCACGTGCTCACGAGTGCAGACGATGCGGTTGGGATCGTCCATCGCCGACTTCTTCTTGCCCGCCGGGTCGATCAGAGGGGCGGCGGCGCCGGCCTGGGCCAGAGCGGGCGAAGCGACGAGGAGAAGGGCGGCGGCGATAAGCGCGGTGCGCATGGGGTTACTCTCGAGGATGCTTAAAATGTTGGCGCCCAAGGTGCCGGTTACCCCCCCGAGCTGTCAAGAAACGTAATGTTGCCGATGCCTTCCGCGGCAAGGGCTGCCTCAAGATCGCGCCGCGCCGCCTCGACCTGGGCAAGATCGCGTCCCCGGATGACGAGTTGGCTGCCGTAGCCGGCCGGCGAGAAGAAGGGATAGCTGCCCAGCGACAGGTCCGGATGGGCCTTGGCGACCGCCTCCAGCGGGGCGGCCATGGCCCCCTCCCCCGTGCCTTCGACCCGCAGGGTCTGGGAAATCACCACCGCCCCGGCCCGCAGGCGGGGACCGACGTCCTCCAGCATGCCGCGCATGATCGAGGGCACCCCGGCCAGCACGAAGACGTTGCCGATCTGGAATCCGGGCGGTCCCTGGACCGGATTCTTGACCAGCACGCCGCCCTCCGGCACCCGCGCCATGCGGCGGCGGGCCGCGTTCAGCTCGCCGCCCCAGCGGGCGGTCATCATGGCGATGATCTCGGGATGCTCATGCAGCGGCAGGCCGAACGCCTTGGCCACGCAGTCGGCGGTGATGTCGTCGTGAGTCGGGCCGATGCCGCCGGTGGTGATCAGGTAGTCGTAGCGTTCGCGAAGGTGGTTCACCGCCGCGACGATGTCGGCCTCGTCGTCGGCCACTACCCGGGCCTCGGCCAGGTCGACGCCGTACTGGGCGATGTAGCGAGCGATGGCGTTGAGGTTGGTGTCCTGGGTGCGGCCCGACAGGATCTCGTCGCCGATGATGAGGACCGCCGCCGTCACCCGTTCCTGGCTCGCCATCGAGGCCGTCCTTCCCTACATCGTTCCCCTCAACGCTCTAGAGCCCGCATGGACCTGCCTCAACCCTTAAGCCGCGGCCGGCTGGTCAGCCGCTACAAACGCTTCTTCGCCGACGTCATCCTGGACGACGGCAGGGCGGTGACGGCGCATGTGCCCAACCCCGGGGCGATGCTGGGCCTGAAGGATGCCGGGATGGGCGTGTGGCTGTCCTGGTCGGACGATCCCAAGCGCAAGCTGCCCTGGACCCTGCAACTGGTCGAGGCCGACGGCGGCCTGGTCGGCGTCAACACGATGAACCCCAACAGGCTGGTCGCCGAGGCCCTGACGAGGAACGTGATTCCGGAACTGGCCGGCTACGCCGTCCGGCCGGAGGTGAAGTACGGCGAGGCCAGCCGCATCGACTTCCTGCTCACCGACCCGGACCGGCCGGCCTGCTGGCTGGAGGTCAAGAACTGCCACTTCCGGCGCGAGGGAACGCTGGCCGAGTTCCCCGATTGCGTGGCGGCCCGCAGCGCCAAACACCTTCGCGAGCTGGAGGCCATGGTCGCCAGGGGCGACCGGGCGGTGGTGCTGTTCGTCGTCCAGCGGACAGACTGCGACGCCTTCAGCGCCTGCGCCGACCTCGATCCGGTGTTTGCCGCCGCGCTGGACCATGCCGCCGACGCCGGGGTCGAGGTTCTCGTCTACGCCTGCGAGATGGGCACGGAGCGTATCGAGATCGCACACCGGATCGCCTGGCGGCCATGACGACCGATCTGGCGCTCATGCAGCTGATGGCGGCCATTGCCGCGGGCCATGATCGAGCGGCGCTCGACCTGCTCGACGCCGATCGCGCCCTCGGCCGGGCGAGTCTGGGCGCAGGCGCGACGCGGACCACAGCCGGCGACTATTTTTTCGCGTCGATCCAGCACTACGCCTATGCGGGCGACACGGCGCTTCATCTGGCCGCCGCAGCGCATCGGGCCGACCTCGCCCGCGCGCTCATCGCGCTTGGCGCCGACGCGATAGCCAGGAACCGCATGGGCGCCACACCGCTCCACTACGCGGCGGACGGCGTCCCTGGATCAGACAGCTGGAATCCGGCCGGCCAGTCGGCCACCATCGCCGCCCTCATTGCATCGGGAGCCGATCCCGACGCCGTGGATCGGAAAGGCGTTACGCCCCTGCACCGCGCCATCCGGTGTCGATGCGCCGCGGCGGTGAGCGCCCTGATCGACGGCGGCGCGGACCCCTTGCGACGGAACGGCAAGGGCTCGACGCCGATGAAGCTGGCGACGCAGCAGACCGGCCGCGGCAGCAGCGGCTCGCCGGAGGGCAGGGCTCAGCAGGTCGAAATCGTCCGCCGCCTCGCACCGTTTGACGCGGCCGGGTAGCCGGCCCGGCGCTCCCATGCTATCGCCCGCCTTGGTCGGCAGTTCACCAAGGCGTCGCTGTCCCATCCGGGAAGCTAAACCTGCCGCTTTAAAAACCCTTCGTCACCCGCTTGTCCCGTGCCGAAGTCGTAAGTCAGCGACCACGACCGATTCTTTTGGGATCGCCTCGGCACGACGAGGATGAGTGATGAGAGAGCCCCTGCCCTTCGCCGCGCCCGACATTTCGGCGCTGGCCAAGACCCTGAGCCGCGAAATCGGCGCGCTCGAAACCTCGCCCGGCCACGTCCAACTTCTCAATATTCTCGCCCGCGCCGCCGGTCACCGGAACTACCAGGCGCTGAAGGCCCAGCATGAGGCCGGCGAGCGGCTGGCCGCGCCCGCAACAGTCGAGCCGGTCGATCACCGGATCGTCGAGCGGACGGCGCGCTATTTCGACGCCGCCGGGAAACTGGCCAGCTGGCCCTCGAAGGTGAGCCAGCAGCGGCTATGCCTGTGGGTAATGTGGTCGCGGCTGCCGGCCGGGACCGAGCTCAACGAGCGCCAGATCAGCGAGCGGCTGAAAGCCGAGCACCTGTTTGGCGACCCGGCGATCCTGCGGCGCGACATGGTCGGCATCGACCTGCTCAGCCGCACGGATGACGGCGCCGTCTACCTGCGCCGGGAGCGGCGTCCACCGCCCGAGGCCCTGGCGCTGATCCGCAGGACCAGCGCCTGAGTCCCACGTGGAGAGCCCGTCCGGGCGGCGGAACCGCAAACACTTCCGCCTGACGGGCTCTGCCTAGCGGGTCGGGATCGGCATGATCTCCATCACCTCGACGCCCTCGCCGGGGAAGATGGAGAAGTGCGGGTGGTTGAGGAACAGCTTCGCCGCTTCCTCATGGGTGTCCGCCGTGAAGATGGTGAAGCCGGCCAGCAGGTTCTTGATATCCTGGACGCCGGCCTTGGAGGTCTTCTTGGTTTTGCCGAGCGGGCCGCCGCCGAAGACGATGCGACTGGCGTTGTCTTCCATCCACTTGCCCCAGGCGTCCATGCCCCGGCCGATGTCGGCCGGGTCCATGTCGCCTGGACCCATCGTGTTGTCGGGGTTGCCGGTGTAGACGGCGAGGAACTGAGGCATGGTGTTTCTCCGGTTGTTTTCTGGGGATCAGGCGGGGGCGTATTCGCGGAACGGCTTCAGTTGGGCTTCCATCGCCCGCTTGAAGGCCGGCCGGGACGTGCAGCGCTCAAGGTAGGCGTCGAGGTTAGGGTATTTCGACAACAGTTCCGTGCGGTCGATCTCGCGCAGCACCGTCGCCATGATCAGGTCCCCGGCCGTGAACCGGCCCTCAAGATAGTCCTTTTCGCCCAGGCAGTCGCTGAGCTGCTGCAGCCGCTGGGTGAGCGCCGCGACCACCTGCGGCCGCCGTTCCTTGGTCCAGGCCTCGCCTTTGTGGAACAGGTCGATGTCGCCCATCTGGCCCGTATGGATTTCGATCGAGTTCAAGGCCGCCAGCACCCAGGTGATGACCCGCGCCCGGCCAGCGTCGTCGCGCGGGGCCAGGGCGTCGTACTTTTCGGCCAGGAACAGGACGATGGCGCCGGACTCGAACATCTCGACCTCCCCGTCGCGATAGGCCGGGACCTGGGCGAACGGCTGCCAGTCGCTGTAGGCGGCCCCCTTATTCATGACGTCGACGAGGCTGGCCTCATAGGGCACGCCGGCCTCCTCCAGCGCCCAGCGGACCCGCAGGTCGCGCACGAAACCCTGGGCGAAGTCGGGCACCCACTTGTAGGCGCTTACCTGGATGGTCATCGGGCTTACTCCTCTGCTTCACAAACGGGGGGCGCGGGCGCGGCCAGGGCGTTGAGCCCCCGGCGCAGCTGGGCCGGCTGTTCGGCGTCGAGTTCGGCTTCCAGCTCGGCGTGCATGGCGGTCCAGATCGGCAGGGCGGCGCTCAGGCGCGCGTGACCGGCGGCGGTCAGGGCGATGCGGCGCGCGCGCTGGTCGGTCGGGTCGGCCTCGGTCCGGGTCAGCCCCTCGCGCTCGAGCACCTTCAGGGCCGCGGTCAGGGTGGTGCGGTCGGCGCCCAGCAGCCGGGCCACCTCGCCCATGGTTGCGGGCGCTGGTCGGTTCAGGGCGTTGAGCAGGGAAAACTGGCTGTTGGTCAGGCCGACCGGGCGCAGGGCGTCATCGAACCGCCGGGCCAGGACCCGCGCCGCGCGCTGGGCGTGCAGGCACAGGCAGGTGTCCCGGATGTGGTGGGTGGCGGCGAAGGAGATGGTCTCGGTCACGGCGCCATTTATGTTGATATCAACTCAATGGTCAAGGGCGGGCGCTCACGATGACGCCGTTCTGAACTTTTCGTGCGCGGCTAACTCTTGCTTCAATTTGATCTAATTGAGGAAATGAGTTGAAACGGAACGGTCGCCGGGCCGGGCGAATCGCCCGGGCTCACGGCCGGGCCAGCGGGTTTTTCGGGAGGCGTCCGAGTTGATCGAACTGTTGTCTTCGGCGCTGTCCGTCGCCCTGTTGCTGAGCCTCGCCGGCGGTCAGGAGCGGCCGGTTCCGACCGTCGCCCCGCCGGTCAGCAGCGTGCCGATGCCGGCGCCCTACATCTCGACCGCGACGCCGGCCCAGACCCTGTCCTCGGCGCTGGAGGCCGTGCGCCGCAAGGATCTGAACGGGGCCCACTCGATTCAGGCCATGCTGACCGATCCGGTCGCCCGGCGGGTGGTCGACTGGGCCATCGTCGATGTCATCGGCAAGGACCTGGGCGAGGCGGAACTTTCCCGCGCCGTCAACGACTTCGCCGGCTGGCCCCGGCCCGAGGGCCGCCTCGCCGCCCTGCAGGACGCCCAGACCGCCGCCCTGCCGCCGGGGCCCGTGCCCTACAGCGCCGTCGCCGGCGTCACCCCCGGCGGCATGGGCTTCACCAACCTCCGCATGCGGATGAACGACGCCCTGCGCATCCGCGATGCGGCCGCCGCCTATCGGGCGATCAGCAGCCACAACCTGCGCCCCGGCAGCGTCGACTACGCCGAGGCCGAGTCCTACGCCGGCTGGCTGGCGCTCAACAAACTGCGCGACCCGCGCCTGGCCGACATGCATTTCCAGCGGCTGGAGCAGGCCGTCAAAAGCCCGGTCAGCAAGGCCCGCGCCGCCTACTGGCGCGGCCGGGCCGCCGAGGCCATGGGCGATACCGCCCGGGCCCAGGCCTTCTATGAACAGGGCGCCCAGCACACCACCACCTTCTATGGCCAACTGTCGGCCGAGAAGGCGGGCCGCAAGACCCTGGTCCTGACCCCCGACCCGAGGCCGACGGCGGGCGACGTCGCCGACTTCGAGACCGGCGAACTTGTGCGGGCCCTGCGCCTGCTGTCGGCGGCGGGCGAGCGCAACCTGGTGCGGGTGTTCGGCCTCTACATGGGCGAGACGGTGGAGACGCCGGTCGAGCTGGCCATGCTGGTCGACACCCTGCGGGGTCTGGGCGAACAGGAAGTGTCGCTGATCGCCTATCGCCGGGGCGCCCAGCGCGGCCTGATCCTGCACGAGCGGGGCTATCCGCTGTTGAGCCCGCCGCCGGTCTATGGCGGCGCCGAGGACGCCTTCGTGCTGGCCATCGTGCGCCAGGAAAGCCAGTTCGACCCCCGCGTCCGCAGCCACGCCGACGCGCGCGGCATGATGCAGTTGCTGCCCAGCACGGCCCGCGCCACCGCCAGACAGGTCGGCGTTGAGTGGCAACCGGACCGGCTGTGGGAGCCGGAGTACAATATGCGCCTCGGCTCGGGGTATCTGGGCCAGATGGTCTCCAACCTCGGTGGCAGCTACGTGATGGCGGCGGCCGGTTACAACGCCGGACCGGGCCGGCCGGTGGCCTGGGTGCAGTTCTGCGGCGATCCGCGCGATCCGAATGGCGATCCGCTCGACTTCCTGGAGTGCATCCCCTTCGCCGAGACCCGCAACTACGTGATGAACGTGCTGTCCAATGTCGAGGTCTACCGCGCCCGCCTGAACCACGGCCAGGCCCCCCTGACCCTGTCCAGCGACATCCGCAGGGGGGTCATGCCCTCGCCCGACCTGCCGACCGGACCGCAGCCCTACCTCCCCGACGGCCCGCAACCCTATGTGGCCGATCCCGTCGCCAGCCGCTGACCGCCATGTCGGACGGCTGGAAGGAGTCGGCGAGCGCCTGGATCGCCAGTCTCGGCGAGAACGGCGACTGGGGCCGACAGTTCGTGCTCGACGGCCCGATGCTGGAGCGGGTGCGAGACGCCGCCCCGGCCAGCGCCCTGGACGTCGGCTGCGGCGAGGGCCGGTTCTGCCGGATGTTGCGGGCGCGGGGCGTGGCGACGGTCGGCATCGACCCGACGGCCACCCTGCTGGACGCCGCCCCGGCGCCTGGACCCGGACGGCGACTACCGCGCCGGCCGCGCCGAGGCGCTCGATTTTCCGGACGCCAGCTTCGATCTCGTTGTCAGCTATCTCACCCTGATCGACATTCCGGACGCGGCCTCGGCGATTGGCGAGATGGCGCGGGTCCTGAAGCCGGGCGGCCGGTTGCTGATCGCCAACCTGAGCAACTTCACCTCGGCCGGCATGAGCCACGGCTGGAGCGATCTGCCCGACGGACGCAGCGCCTTCGCCTTTGACGGTTATCTCGACGAGCGCGCCGAAGAGGTCGCCTGGAGGGGCATCCGCATCCTCAACTGGCACCGGCCGCTGTCGACTTACATGACCCTCTGCCTCGACCAGGGCCTGCAACTCACCCATTTCGACGAGCCGCCGCCCCTGGGCGGCGATCCCGCCCGGATCGTCCGTTACCGAGGCGCGCCCTGGTTCGTTATCATGGAGTGGCGCAAGGCGGACGGCGAGACGCCCGCGCATTGAAGTTCCGTGCTAGGATTGCGACATAGGGCGCTCAAAGCCCCGCCACCTGATCTGCCGCGCGCCGCCGCGGCCCGGACGCCCAGATGACCTATTCCGCCGACGACGACATCGAATTCGAGACCCGCACGGGTGAGATCAAGATCCACGGGGCCGACGGCTTCGAGGGCATGCGCAAGGCCGGCCTGCTGGCCGCCCAGTGCCTCGACATGCTGATCCCGCACGTCACACCCGGCGTCCTGACTTCACATCTGGACGACCTGGCCCGGAACTTCATTCTCGAGCGCGGCGCCCTGCCCGCCTGCCTGTTCTACAAGGGCTACGGCCACACCGTCTGCATCTCGCGCAACCATGTGGTCTGCCACGGCATCCCCGGGGACTGGGCCCTGCGCGAGGGCGACATCGTCAACATCGACGTCACTGTCATCGTCGACGGCTGGCACGGCGACACCAGCCGCATGTACGGCGTCGGCAATGTGCCGGCCCGGGCCCGCCGCCTGGTCGACATCACCTATGAAGGCCTGCGGCTGGGCCTGGAGGCCATCAAGCCCGGCGCGACGCTCGGCGACGTCGGCCATGCGATCCAGAAGTACGTCGAGGCCCAGCGCTGCTCGGTGGTGCGCGACTTCTGCGGCCACGGCCTCGGCCGCGTCTTTCACGACAGCCCCAATGTGCTGCATTTCGGCCGCCCCGGCACGGGCCCGATGCTGAAGCCCGGTATGTTCTTCACCGTCGAGCCGATGGTCAACCTCGGCAAGCCGCAGGTGAAGGTGCTGAGCGATGGCTGGACGGCCGTGACCCGCGACAAGTCGCTGTCGGCCCAGTGCGAGCACAGCTGCGGCGTCAAGGACGACGGCACGATCGAGATCTTCACCGCCTCGCCGACCGGCCAATTCAAGCCGCCGATCCTCGGCGACTGATCAAGACGGCGCAGAAATTAATCCAGCTATAGCTAGTAGATAATTTTCAAGAACTCCTCGTCGTCCTTGAATTTCCAGAAATAATCCGAGAGATGATTCCTGATCGCGGACTTGTATCTCTTCAGCATCTTTGAATTGCCAAGTTCAGCCAGCATGCCTGCTCGATCACCCTTTAGTGCGTACGTACAAGCCAAATTGTAGCTGGCGTCAAAGAATTCATAGCTGCCATTTTTTGCCAACTGTCGGCCGATTTTCAAGTCGCTTTCGGCCTCTGCCAGCCTTCCGAGCCTCTTGAGCATGGCTCCCCGATACACAAAGGCGCGCGCGCGCATCTGACCGTCAGGAAGTGTGTCCTCCAACGCGACGACCTCGTTGTAGGCGCGTAGAGCCGAGAGATCGTTGTTCCTGGAATTGGCATGCGCGACCGCGCGAAGGAACTGCGCCTCCACATCGTCGGCAAAGACGCCGACATAGGCGTCCAGGTGGCCCGCTGCTGCGCTCCAATTCTTCTGCGCCGCGTAGGCCTTCGACATCTCCAGGTGCAGCTGCGGCGACATAGCGTTCTGTGGGTGAGCCGCGCTTTCAAGGCGCCCAATCAACGACTCGATGATCTTCTGGTTTTTCTCGGCTGCCGTTGACAGTGACGCGCCGGCGGCCAGGGTCTCTAACGTGATGCCGGATCCCGAAAGCGCCGCCTGAAGCTGATTCTTCAGCGCCTCATTGTCGGCCTTGAGCTGCGATGCGGCCCGTTCGCCGTCCTGTTTCGTAAATTCGAGTTGCTGCAGAACGTTTTTCAACCGCTCCTCGATCACGTCGGCGCGTGATCGCTCTGCCTGACGGGCGAAGGCCGCCAGATTGATCAGCACGCCGAGAAGCGCAGCGCTGAAGAAAGCTCCAAACACCGTCGCGTACGGCGCAACGGCCTTAACGACATCATCCATGCCCGGCCCCTAAGCAGAGCCGGCACTATATTCAGAGGCCGGTCGTTCGAAAGGGGTAATCTAGGGTTGCTTCCTTGGGAACATTTCCAGCTTGCCAATGCGGAACAATTGCGGAACATTGTTTCGCATGCGCCACGCCGCCAGCCTGGATGACATTGCGACCGCCCCGCTGCTGTGGGCCGATTTCGCGCCGGCCGCCGCCGTTGAGACGGAGTCCGGGACCAACCCCAACGCCGGCCACCGCGAGCGTCTGCGCGAGCGGGCCCGCAAGGGGGGCTTAAACGCCCTGCCCGACTACGAACTGCTCGAGCTCTTCCTGTTCCGCTCCCTGCCGCAGGGCGACGTCAAACCGCGCGCCAAGGCGCTGCTGACCCGCTTCGGCAGCCTGGCGGCGGTGCTGGCCGCCTCGGTCGAGGACCTCTGCACGGTCAAGGGCATCGGCGCCGCGGTGGCGCTGGACCTGGCGGCGTTGCACGAGGTCGCCCTGCGGGCCCAGCGCGAGCCGATCGTCAAGCGGACAGTGATCTCGTCCTGGACCGCCCTGCTGGCCTACGTGAAGCTGGCCCTGGCCCATGAGCCGCGCGAACAGTTCCGGGTGCTGTTCCTCGACAAGAAGAACCAGCTGATCGCCGACGAAATCCAGAACCACGGCACCGTCGACCACGCCCCGGTCTATCCGCGCGAGGTGATGCGCCGGGCGCTGGAGCTGTCGGCCAGCAACGTCATCCTGGTCCACAACCACCCCAGCGGCGACCCCACCCCCAGCCACGCCGACATCGACATGACCCGCCAGATCGTCGAGGCCGGCCGCACTCTGCGCATCGGCGTGCACGACCATCTGGTCGTCGGCCGCGAGGGCGTCGCCAGCTTCCGGTCGCTGGGATTGATGTAGCCGCCCGCGCCCTGGCCGTGTCAGGCTGCGTCCCTGACAAGGAGCCTCCGCCATGATCCCCGGCCTGCTCACCGCCCTCCTCCTGCTGGCCCAGCCGGCGACCGACGCGCCCGCGCCGCCGCCGTGCAACGCCAACCTGCAGGTCTGTCCGGTCATCGACCCCGCCACGGGCCAGCCAAAGGTCTGGCCCGTCGACATCCAGGGCTTCCAGGACGACGTCGAGACCTGCGTCCACTTCGCCGGCGAGGAGGCCTACGACGCCGCCCGCCGGCGCGAGATCGAGGCGGCGGTGCGACGCCATTGCGACGGCTCGGCCAGAGCCTATCCCCGCCTGCTCAAACGCTACGAGAAGGCGGCCGACGCCCTGGCCCGCATCAAGGCCATCCAGGCTTTCCGCGAGGCCTCGCTCTAGCCAACGGCAAAGGGCCGCCGCGATCGCTCGCGACGGCCCCCTTACGATCCTCAAGAACGCGAGGATCAGAACTTGAAGGCGACTTCCGCGCCGAAGGTGCGCGGTTCGTTGAAGTTGGCGTAGTCGCCGATGGCGTTGGTGCCCGAACGGTTTTCCGGCGAGCGACGGTAGATGTGCTCTTCATTGAGCAGGTTGCGCGACCACAGCGACACCGTGATCTTCTTGTTCTCCTCGACCTGCCAGTCGGCCAGCGCCACCCGGCCGTTGACGATGAAGGAGTCGTCGGTCTTCAGCGCGAAGGCTTCGAAGCTCTGGGCGCCCTCGGCGTAGGCGAAGTCGATGTGGAACTTGATGTCGGCGAACGACAGCGGATGGACGTAGTCGACCGCCAGGCTCGCCGCGTTCGGCGGGGTGTAGATGATGTAGACCGGCTGCACCGTGCCGCAGGCCGGGCAGGACGGCGAGGCCGGGAAGGGGTTCTGGGCGTCCGGCACGCTGGTGTCGGTATAGGCGTAGCCCAGGGTCAGGCGCAGGTTGTCGGTGACGTCGATGGTGCTTTCGATCTCGAGGCCGCGGATTTCCGTGGTCCCCGGCGCGTTGACGGTTTCGACGGTGTTGCGGTTGGTGCCCGACACCGGGTCCGGAGCCACCAGCGAGAACTCGATCTGGCTGTTGGTGCGATCCATGCTGTAGGCGGCGACGTTCAGGGTCACCCGGTCGAAGAGACGGGCCTTCATGCCGAGCTCGTAGCTCTTGACCTCTTCCGATTCGAACGGAGCGAAGGTCAGCGAGCGGGAGTTGGCGCCGCCGGCCCGGTAGCCGGTCGAGTAGGTGGCGTAGAAGTTGATGTCGTCGCTGACGTCGTAGGCGAAGGTCACGGTCGGGTCGAAGCGCTCTTCCTTCAGGTCGAAGGTGTAGTTCCGCGCCACGTTGCTGACCTTGTAGAGCTTGCCGTCCTTCTCATCGCTGGTGTAGCGGCCGCCCAGCGTGATCTTCAGGTTGTTGTCGAGGATCGGCGGGGTCCAGACGGTGTGGACGAACACGCCGGCGCTCTTGGCATGGGCGAGGCTGCCGCGGTCGATGGAGCGGAAGCCGCGGGTGATGCCGGCGGTGTTCGGGTCCCGCACGACATAGTCGCCGTTCGAGCCGACGTAGGCCAGCGAGCTGGGCGTCGCCGCCTCTTCCCAGGCCTTTTCGTTGAAGTAGTAGACGCCGACCACATACTCGAACTGGTCGCCGATGGCGCCGACCAGCTGGAACTCCTGGCTGCGCTGGAACTGCTCGAGATCCGAGAGGCTGTAACGCGAGAAGTTGCGGGCCGAGTTGCCGACCGGGGCGTTCGGCTGGAAGACCGGCGGACGGGCGGGGCCGCCGGCGTTGTCGTACTGCTGGACCGACACGCCGCGGTAGGCGGTGATCGAGCGCAGCGTGAGGTCCGGGGTGATGTCCCAGCTCAGGTTCAGCGTGTGGCCGTAGATCTCGTCGATGCTCGGCTGCTGCGGCACGCCGATGTCGGCGACATCCTGGCGGCTGGAGCGGACGAAGACGTTCGGGGCCAGCGGCGAGATGGCGCCGGCCGGACGCGGGAAGGCGGTCGAGACCGGCAGGCCCAGCGGGTTGTAGTTGACCAGCTGGCTCAGGAACGGCGAGGTTTCGCTGTGGCCGGTGTCGTAGCTGTAGAGGGCGTCGAAGTTGTCGGTCGGGCTCCACAGGACGGTGGCCTTGAAGCCGTTGCGATCCAGGTAGTTCCAGCCCGTCTGGCCCGCCATCGGGTTGCGGACGGTGGCGTCGTGGTATTGCAGGGCGCCGTCGAGCTTGACGCTGAAGCCCATGACTTCCGGGAAGTCCAGGTGACCCTCGACGTTGTGGCCGTTGTAGTTGCTGATGCCGGCCGTGCCGCGGAAGCCGAACGCGCCCGTCGGGCGGCGGGTGACCAGGCTGACGGCGCCGCCTTCGGTGTTACGGCCGAACAGGGTGCCCTGCGGCCCGCGCAGCACTTCGACGCGCTCGAGGTCGAGCATGGAGGCGTTCAGGCCCTGCTGACGGCCGAGATAGACGCCATCGAGGTAGATGCCGACGCCCTGTTCGCGGGCCGGCTGGTTGGCGTCGCCCGGGACGATGCCGCGGATGCCGACGGTCAGGGCGCTCTGGCGGGACTCGAAGGTCGAGACGCGCAGGCTCGGCAGCTGGCCGGCGATGTCGAGGAAGGATTCGACGTGGGCCGATTCCAGTTGCTGGACGCCGACGACCGAGACGGCGATCGGGGTGTCCTGCAGCTTGGTTTCGCGCTTGGTGGCGGTGATGATGACCTCGCCCACCTCGTTCGGGCCCGAGGCGTCGGCGGCGTCGCCCTCGGCGTGCGCGACGGCGGTCTGATCCTGGGCGAAGGCGGGCGCGCCCAGTATCATGGCAATCGAGAAGGCAGCGCCTGCGAGCAGCTGCGTGCGGAAGTTCGTCATCGGCTCTTATCCCCAAGCCCCCGCGTTTTCGGGGGATGGCTGCCGGTACGTCCGCTTGATGACAGTTTGGCCTGTGACTCGGTGACAGTTTTGTCGCAAAGCCCCGATGCCGCCACGGCGTTGCAACGAGAGCGCAATGCCGTGGCGTAAGGCCTATTTGGCCGGATTGATCAGGTATTTCTCGCCCGTCGCCCGGCGGCTGTAGGTCTTCAGGGTGTCGGGATTCAGGGCCTCGGCCAGGGAGATCTCGGCGGTGTAGTGGCTGGCGAAGGTGGTCTTCAGTTCGGCGGCGACGCGGGCGCGCAGGCGGCCCATGACCTCGGGACCCGCCTTTTGAAGGAAGTAGGTCAGCAGGTAGCCGCCCGTGCCCCAGGACAGGCCGACGTTGCGGCCGATCTCGGTCGGACGCAGGTCCAGACCGCCGTAGATGTAGACCTGCTTGTGGGTGGCGCTGCCATAACGGCTGTAGGTGGTCGCCGTGCGGTTCAGCGCCACCTCCATGGCCGCGAGGGTGTCGCCCGTCATCGGGCCGCCGCCGAGGGCGTCGAAGCCGATGGTGGCGCCGGTCTCGGCCAGGGCGTCGACGAGATCGGCCTTGAAGCTCGGGGTGCTGCTGTCGAGCACGTACTGGGCGCCCATGTCCTTCAGCAGCTTCACCTGTTCGGCGCTGCGCACGATATTGACCAGCGGGACGCCGTCGGCCTGGCAGATGCGGACCAGCATCTGGCCGAGGTTGGAGGCGGCGGCAGTGTGGACCAGGGCCTTGTGGCCCTCGGCCCGCATGGTCTCGGGGAAGGACAGCGCCGTCAGCGGATTGACGAAACAGGAGGCGCCGTCGGCCGCCGTGGCGTCGTCGGGCAGCGGCAGGCAGGCCCCGGCCGGGGCAATCTTGTGGGTGGCGTACATGGAGCCGCCGAGCGCGGCGACCTTCTTGCCGAGCAGGGCTTCCGCCCCCGCCCCGGCGGCGATCACCGTGCCCGCGCCCTCGTTGCCGACCGGCATCGACTCGTCGAGGCGGCCGGCGACCATCGCCAGGCGCTCAGGGGGAATGTTTGCGGTCAGGGTCGGGCGCTCGGCAGTTCCGCCGGCGACCAGGGTCGAGAGGTCGGCCGGACCCGTCAGCAGCCCGAGGTCCGAAGGGTTGATGGGCGAGCCCTCGACCCGGATCAGCACCTGGCCCGGGCCCGGGTCGGGGACGGTCACCTCGGCCAGCGACAGTTCGAGCTTGCCCTCCGAGGTGATCTTCGAGCGCAGTTCCAGACCGGTGGTCATCGTCTTCTCTCCCGTTTGTCTTTTTGTGATTCAGGCGTCGGCCAGCCAGGCCAGGTACTCGGGCGTTTGCAACAGGGCCTCGACGTAACCCTGGGCCCGGCCGTCGTCGCCGCAGATTTTCAGATCGATCCCATAGCTTTCGAAACGGGTGGCGACCGGGGTGAAGAAGGCGTCGGCGATCGACCAGCCGCCCAGCAGGAACGGCCCGCCCGAACGGCCCAGCAGGCCCAGCCACAGCTCGACGATGCGGCGCACGTCCTTCTCGACCTCCGGGCTCATCGGTTGGGTGGTGCGCAGGCCCAGTTCCATCGGGCATTCGCGGCGCAGGGCTCCGAAGCCGCTGTGCATCTCGCTGGCGGCGGCGCGGGCCAGGGCCCGGTCAATCGGGTCGGTCGGCCACAGACCGGGGAATCGCTCGGCCAGGTATTCGCAGATGGCCAGGGAATCGACGATCACCACCCCGGCGTCCTTCAACGCCGGCACCAGGCCGGACGGCGAATGCCGACGAATCTCGGCGGTCGAGGTCTCGACCTCGCGCAGTTCGATCAGCGTCTCGGTGAACGGCGCGCCGGTGTGTTTCAACGCCAGCCACGGCCGCATCGACCAGGTCGACCACCGCTTCGTCCCGATCACCAGTTCCATGAGCTCTCCCTGCTGTTTGGCCCAAGCCACTTGGAAAGACGGGTATTGGCGCCGTCCCCTATCCGGGCTCTAGTGCGCCCAACAGTTTAGAACAAGCGTTCGAGGAACCGCCCATGACCGACGCCGCCGGCCCGGCGCCGATCGAGCCCAATCCGGCTCCTGTTTCCCAGCCCCTCGCGGCGGCCATGGAGCCGTTGACCAAAGGCTACCGGCGCTACGCGCTGGGCATGCTGCTGATCATCTACACCCTGAATTTCCTCGACCGCCAGATCGTCAACATCCTGGCCGAGGACATCAAGCGCGACCTGCATCTGGCCGACTGGCAGCTGGGCATGATGACCGGCTTCGCCTTCGCCATCTTCTACACCGTGCTGGGCATCCCCATCGCCCGCTTCGCCGAAAAGTCCAACCGCCCGGCCATTATCGCCGGCTCGGTGGCGGTCTGGAGCCTGTTCACCCTGCTCTGCGGCTGGGCCCAGAACTTCTGGCAGCTTGTCCTGCTGCGCATCGGGGTCGGCATCGGCGAGGCCGGCTGCACGCCGCCCTCGCATTCGCTGATCACCGACTATGTGCCGCGCGAAAAGCGCGCCTCGGCCATCGCCTTCTATTCCATCGGCACCCCGCTCGGCACCCTGATCGGCCTGGCCATGGGCGGGCTGATCGCCGACGCCTACGGCTGGCGCGCCGCCTTCCTGGTGGCCGGGGCGCCGGGGGTGATCTTCGCCATCCTGGCCTTCTTCACCCTGCCCGAGCCGCGCAAGAAGCTGCGGGCCGATCTCGCGGCCCGGGCGGCGGCGCCGGCCATCTCGTTCGGCGCGGCCCTGACCGTGCTGATGGCCAAGAAGACCTTCTGGCTGATCGCCTTCGCCGCCGCCATCAAGGCCTTCATCGGCTACGGCCACGCCCCGTTCACGGCCAGCTTCTTCTTCCGCACCCACGGACCGCAGCTGGTCGAACTGGCCGCCTGGCTGTCGGACATCCTGTCCAAGGCCATCTCCGTGCTGCCCTTCGTGCATGTCGATTTCGAGTTGGGGGTGCGCGGCTTCCTCGGCCTGGCGCTCAGCGCCGTCGGTGGCACGGCCGGGGTGTTCGGGGCCTGGTTCGGCGGCTACATCGCCGACAAGCTCGGCGCAAAAGACCTGCGGGCCTATGTGGTGGTGCCGGCCATCGCCTCGCTGATCACCATCCCGATCTACATCGCCGGCATCCTGATCGGCGACGCCGGCGCCGCCGTGCTGATCCTGGCCATCCCGGCCATTCTCGGGACGCTGTGGTACGGGCCGGTCTACGCCACCGCCCAGAGCATCGTCGAACCGCACATGCGCGCCACCTGCGCCGCCATCCTGCTGTTCATCATCAACCTGGTCGGCCTGGGCCTCGGCCCGCTGGCCGTCGGCCTGCTCAGCGACGTCATCGCCGGCATGACCTTCGCGCCCGCAGGGTTCGGCGACTTCGGGGCGGCCTGCCCGGGGGGCCTCGCCCCGAAGGGCTCGGCCGCCGCGCTCATGCAGGCCTGCGCCGGCGCCTCGACCGACGGGGTGCGCTGGGCGCTGGTCCTGTCGACCGCTTTGGGGCTGGTGGCCTTCGTGCTGTTCTGGCAAGCCCGCAAGACCATCCGCGAAGAGATGGTCAGCTAGCGACAATTCGATAATTCGATCCGCATCGCGGGTCCGGGGAGATGACGATGACCGACCAAGCCGCGGGCGCTCCGCCCAAGCCCCTGTTCAGCAAGGGCTACACCAACGCAGCGCTCAGTCTGCTGCTGGCGGCCTACACCTTCAACTTCATCGACCGCACCATCATCGCCACCATCGGCACGCCGATCCGCGAGGAACTGCACCTGTCGAGCACCCAGCTCGGCCTGCTCGGCGGCCTCTACTTCGCCCTGCTCTACACCATTCTCGGCATTCCGGTCGCCCGCCTGGCCGAACGATTCAGCCGGGTGAAGATCATCGCCATCGCGCTGGTTATCTGGTCGGGCTTTACCGTGCTGTGCGGAACGGCCGTCAGCTTCACCCAGCTGGCGCTTTACCGCTTCGGGGTCGGCATCGGCGAGGCCGGCTGCTCGCCCGCCTCGCACTCGCTGATCAGCGACTATTTCGAGCCCAAGCGCCGCGCCACGGCCCTCTCCATCTACAGCTTCGGCATACCGCTGGGCAGCATGATCGGGGCGGTGGCCGGCGGCTGGCTGGCCGAGACCTACGGCTGGCGCGTGGCCTTCATGGTGGTCGGCGTGCCCGGCCTGATCCTGGCCGCCATCGTCTGGCTGGTCATGCGAGAACCGCCCCGCGGCCATTCCGACATCGTCGAGCATCCGCGCGTCGAGCAGGATGTGGTGATCGCCGATCCGGCCCCCAAGGCCTCGTTCCTGGGCGAGATCGCCGAACTCTGGGCGGTGACCAAGGTTCTGTTCGGCAAGTGGCCAGTGCTGCACATGGTGCTGGGCGTGACCATCGCCTCCTTCGGCTCCTACGGCTCGGGCGCCTTCGTGCCGCAGTATTTCCTGACCACCTTCGGCGGGGCCTATGGCGAACAGCACTGGAACTGGGCCCAGGTGTTCGCCAACCCCGGCGCCAAATTCGCCCTGACCCTGACCACGGTCGGCTTGATCGTCGGGCTGGTAGGTGGCTTCTCCTCGGGCATCGGCACCCTGGCAGGCGGCATGATCAGCGACCGGCTGGGCCGGCGCAGCCCCAGCTGGTACGCTCTGGTGCCGGCCTTCGGCCTGCTAATCGCCACCCCGATCTACATCGCCGCCTACGTCCAGCCCGACTGGAAGATGACGGCCCTGATCCTGCTGATCCCCGGCATTTTCCACTACACCTACCTCGGCCCGACCTTCGCGGTGGTGCAGAACTCGGTGGAGCCACGCCGGCGGGCGACGGCGACGGCCATCCTGTTCTTCTTCCTCAACCTCATCGCGCTGGGCTTCGGCCCGGTGTTCACCGGCTGGGCGATCGACAGCCTGGCCGCCTACAACTTCGCCCATGGCGGGGGCGGCGGCACGCTGACCTCGGTGCTGGGCGCCTTCGGCAACCACGCCAACGATTTCGCCGTCCAATGCCCCGGCGGCGTCGCCCCCAAGGGCGCGGCGGCGGAGCTGGCCCAAGCCTGCCATGCCACCCTCTCCAACTCGACCCGCCAGGGGATCGTCGTCAGCCTGCTCTTCTACGCCTGGGCGGCGGTTCACTACTTCCTGGGTTCGATCGGACTGGCCAAGCACATGCGGGCTCAGGCCGGGGCGACCCAGGCCGCTTGAGGTGGCGACTTGACTCAAAGCATGAGCGGAGCGACACGGCCCGCTCATGATCCCTCGCTATTCCCGTCCCGAGGCGGCGGCCATCTGGTCGCCGCAGACCCGCTATCGCATCTGGTTCGAGATCGAGGCGCACGCCGCTGACGCCATGGCCGAACTGGGCGTCATCCCCAAGGCCGCCGCCGAGGCCATCTGGGCCGGCGGCAAGGACAAGGTCTGGGACGCCGACCGCATCGACGAGATCGAGCGCACCACCAAGCATGACGTCATCGCCTTCCTGACCCATGTGGCCGAGGTCGTCGGGCCGGAAGCCCGCTTCCTGCACCAGGGCATGACCAGCAGCGACGTGCTCGACACCTGCCTGTCGGTGCAGATGGTCCAGGCCACCGACCTCCTGCTCGATGACGTCGACCTGGTGCTGGCCGCCCTCAAGCGCCGGGCCCTGGAACACAAGTTCACCCCCTGCACCGGCCGCAGCCACGGCATCCACGCCGAGCCGACCACCTTCGGCCTCAAGCTGGCCGGCCACTACGCCGAGTTCGTCCGGGCCAAGGAACGGCTGGCCATGGCCCGCTTCGAGATCGCCACCTGCGCCATCTCCGGCGCCGTCGGCACCTTCGCCAACATCGACCCGCGCGTTGAGGAACACGTCGCCGCCCAGTTGGGCCTGATCGTCGAGCCGGTCTCGACCCAGGTCATCCCGCGCGACCGCCACGCCGCCTGGTTCTCGGCCCTGGCCGTGGTCGCCAGCAGCATCGAACGCCTGGCCATCGAGATTCGCCACCTGCAGCGCACCGAGGTGCTCGAAGCCGAAGAACCCTTCGACCCCGGCCAGAAGGGCAGCTCGGCCATGCCTCACAAGCGCAACCCGATCCTGACCGAGAACCTCACGGGCCTCGCCCGTCTGGTCCGTTCGGCCGTGGTCCCGGCGCTGGAGAATGTCGCCCTCTGGCACGAGCGCGACATCAGCCATTCCTCGGTCGAGCGCGGCATCGCCCCCGACGCCTCCATCCACCTCGACTTCGCCCTGCGCCGCCTGGCCAGTGTGATGGAGCGGCTGGTCATCTATCCCGAGAACATGCTGGCCAACCTCGACCGCCTTGGCGGCCTGGTCCACAGCCAGCGGGTCATGCTGGCCCTGACCCAGAAGGACGTCTCCCGCGAGGAGGCCTATGCGGCCGTCCAGTCGAACGCCATGCGGGTCTGGCGCGGCGAAGGAAAGTTCATCGACTTCCTGAAGGCCGACCCCTTCGTCTCGGCCAACATGACCGACGCCGAACTCGAGGGCCTGTTCGACAACGGCTATCACTTCAAGCACGTCGACACGATCTTCACCCGCGTGTTCGGAGTCCAGGGCTGAGCCTGCCCCCGGCCCGGAAGGCCAGCTTCGCGCCCTTCTACGCGCCGGACGCCCGGCTGCTGATTCTCGGCAGCCTCCCCGGGGACGTCTCGCTGGCCGAGAACCGTTACTACGCCCACCCCCAGAACGCCTTCTGGCGGCTGGTCGGCGCGGCCATCGGCATCGATCTCCAGACCATGGCCTACGAAGCCCGCGTCGAGGCTCTGAGGGCGGGTCGCATCGCCCTGTGGGACGTCATCGCCGAGGCCCATCGCCCGGGCAGCCTCGACGGCGCGATTCGCGACCGCCGCGGCAACGACCTCGAAGGCCTGATCGCCAGACTGCCCGACCTGCGGGCCATCGCCTTCAACGGCGGCACGGCGGCCAGGCTGGGCCTCAAGGCGCTGGCCGGCGTCGCGCCCCACGTCGAGCGTATCGCCCTGCCCTCATCCAGCCCGGCCTACGCCGCCATGACCTTCGAACGCAAAGCGGCCGCCTGGCTTGCGCTCAGGCGGCCGCTCGGGCTCGTCGCGGACGACGAAGCCTAGCTGTTCTTGATCTGCTCGCGGGCCTGGGCCAGCAGTTCGTCCATCTTCATCCGGACTTCGCCCTCGGTGGTGTCGAGGCCCGACCCCTTGAGGTCGCCCCACACCTTGCGCAGCACGTCCTCGTCGCCCGGCATCTCGAAGTCGGACTTGACGACGGCGCGGACGTATTCCTCGACCGACTCCAGGCCCATCAGTCCGGCAGCCCATTCGCCCAGCATCCGGTTGCGCCGGGCGGTGGCCTTGAATTCCTGTTCGGCGTCCAGGGCGAACTTGCGCTCGAAGCCCTTTTCGCGCTCGTCGAAGGTGGTCATAGAAATCCCGAAACCTATTGTGCGGCGCGGTGCATAGCGCGCGCGGCGGCCGCCCGCAATCACAACCGGAGCAACCATGGTCAACGACGATAGCGCTATCGGAGACGTGATCGACGGCATGTACGCCATGATCAGCGGCCCGGCCGGCCCCCGCGACTGGGCCCGCCAGGCGCAGCTCTTCCATCCCGACGCCCGCCAGATGCGCACCGGCGTCGGCGAGGATGGCGGCGCCTGGATCATGATCATGGGCCTGGAGCAGTACCGGCGGGACACCCAGCCCTTCTTCGACACTGGTCCCTTCTTCGAGGTCGAACTGGGCCGTCGGGTCGAGGTGTTCGGCAACATGGCCCACGCCTGGAGCCATTACGAAGCCAAGCGCGATCCGACCGACCTCGTCCCCGAGCGCCGGGGCGTCAATTCCATCCAGCTGTTCAAGGGCGAGGACAGCGCCTGGAAGATCATCTCGATGATCTGGGACAACGAGCGCCCCGGCCTTTCATTGCCGACGCTTTGAGAGTATTCACGCCCTGACCACCCATCCTCGCGATGCGAGTCGGATCCTCGCGCGCTGGCCCGCCGCCCGCGCGCGATTTTCGTTCCGCCGCCCCGCCGAACCCCACCGGGGAGACACATGACCACCCGCCGCAAGAAGATCTACGAAGGCAAGGCCAAGATCCTGTACGAGGGGCCCGAGCCGGGCACCCTGATCCAGTACTTCAAGGACGACGCCACCGCCTTCAACGCCCAGAAAAAGGCGGTGCTGGAGGGCAAGGGGGTCATCAACAACCGCATCAGCGAGTTCGTGATGACCAAGCTGAACGCCATCGGCGTCCACAACCACTTCATCAAACGGCTGAACCACCGCGAACAGCTGATCAAGGAAGTCGAGATCATTCCGCTGGAGGTCATCTGCCGCAACATCGCGGCCGGCAGCCTGTCCAAGCGCCTGGGTCTCGAAGAGGGCACGCCCCTGCCCCGCTCGATCATCGAGTTCTGCTACAAGAACGACGAGCTGGGCGATCCGCTGGTCGCCGAGGAGCACATCACGGCGTTCAACTGGGCCACCACCCAGGACATCGACGACATCATGGCCTCGACCCTGCGCATCAACGACTTCCTGACCGGGATGTTCGGCGCGGTCGGCATCACCCTGGTCGACTTCAAGATCGAGTTCGGGCGCATGTGGGAAGGCGACTTCAGCCGCATCATCCTGGCCGACGAGATCAGCCCCGACAGCTGCCGACTGTGTGACTCGACGACCAACGAGA
>JAQGIK010000158.1 GCA_028291265.1 Caulobacter sp.
AGCCACCCGACGCCCCGCCGTCATCCTGCAGGCCGCCGACAACGCCCACACCGGCCGCGAGCGTGACCTCGCCGCCCTCGGCTGGCGCACCGGCGCCGCCACCCTGGCCCTGACCGCCGAGGACGCCGCCGCCCTGTCGGCCCGCGCCGCCGGCCCGGTCGCCGCCCTCGACCTCCTCGCCTTCCAGGACGGCCGCGCCTTCGACATGCCGGGCTTCGAGGCCGCCGCCCGTCTGCTGGCCACCGCCGTGCGCCTCGACGCCGGGCCTGACGCCCCCGCCACCTTCACCGTCGCCAACACCGCCGCCCTGATCGTCGCCCGCGGCCTGGCCTACGACAGCGACGAGGCCCGCGACCAGGCCGCCGACCTGTGGAGCCGCGCCGCCTCCGCCGCCCGCGGCCTGGCCGATGTCGCCCCGCACGAGGACGCCGAACTGCGCTTGCGCCTCGGCGCCGCCTGCATGGCCGCCGCCGCCTGGTCCGGCCCGCTGACCGTTGCCGAAACCGAGGACGGCGAAACCGTCCGCGTCATCGCCGAACCGGCCCTGGACGCCCTGGCCTACCTCGGCGAGGACCCCGACGCCCTGCGCCTGGCCCTGCTCGGCCACCGCGACTTCGCCGAAGCGCCGCACATCAACACCGCCTCGCTGGCCGCCCTCGGCTTCACGGTGCTGGAAATCGAGTCGGTTCAGGCCGTCCTGCCGCTGGTCGGCGACCTGCGCGAGGCCTTCAGCCCGTTGGTCGTCGGCGAGGGCTTCCTGCGCGACATCCTCGGCGCCGATCCCGAAGCCCTCAGCCAGCCCGGCTTCGACACCCTGGGTCTCGCCGGCTTCACCGACCGCCAGATCGCCGAGGCCAATGCCTTCGTCCTCGGCGCCCCTGGCCTCGACCAGGCCGCCGACCTCTCCCCCGCCGCCCGCGCCATCCTCGACCCCGACCAGCCCTTCGCCGCCCGCCTGGCCCTGCACGCCGCCATCGAGGACGCCTGCGGCCACGCCGGCCCGCTGCGCCTCACCCTGGCCTTCACCGCCCTGCCCTCCGAAGCCGTCCTGCTGCAGGCCCAGGCCCTGGCCGCCGGCGTGCGGGCCCTGCGCCTCGACCGCGGCCCCGCCCCGCTGGCCTTCAACCTCAACATCCCCGATGAGGCCGCCCCCGAAGCCCCCCGCGCCGCCCCGGCCCAGGAACGCATCATCGAGCGGGTGATCGAGCGCGACCGCACGCGCCGCAAACTGCCCGACCGCCGCAAGGGCTACATTCAGAAGGCGGCCGTCGGCGGCCACAAGGTCTATCTGCACACCGGCGAATACGACGACGGCGAGCTCGGCGAGATCTTCATCGACATGCACAAGGAGGGCGCCGCCTTCCGGAGCGTGATGAACAACTTCGCCATCGCCATCTCCATCGGCCTGCAATACGGCGTGCCGCTGGAAGAGTTCGTCGACGCCTTCGTCTTCACCCGCTTCGAGCCGGCCGGCCCGGTGACCGGCAACGACACCATCCGCTCGGCGACCTCCATCCTCGACTACGTCTTCCGCGAACTGGGCGTCAGCTATCTCGGCCGCGACGACCTCTCCAACGCCGACGGCGAGGAACTCAACGCCGACGGCCTCGGCCGCGGCAAGGCCGACGACGCCCTTGCCTACGAAGCCGAACCGCAACCAGCCAGCCGCTTCATCTCCAAGGGCTTCAGCCGCGGGGCCGCCCCCGACAACCTGGTCTTCCTGCCCTTCGGCAAACGGCCCGGCGAGATGGTCCTCGACAACCCGCGCGCCGCCAGTGTCTGCCCCTCCTGCGGCGACCAGTCGGTGTTCAGCGGCGTCTGCGACACCTGCGGCATCGTGGTTGAGCAGAACGCCACCTCCTGACCGGCGGTTTCCCGCCACCATCACCCATACGCACCCGGCCCCTTCCCGGCTCCATCCCCCATGTTTTCCCGCCCAAAGCCCGCCGCTACCATCTGAACTTATTGAACTTTTCAGGAAAATGCCGGCTGGCGCCCCAAAATCGCGTATAATGGCGAGCCGCTTCGATAAGCCTTCCGCGCATTAACCGAACAAAGACCCCTGTCATGTCAGGGTTTCGCCCATGAAACGCCTCGCCCTGCTCATCCTCGCGACCGCCGCCCTCGCCGGCCCCGCGACCGCCCAGAACGCCGGCCAGATCGCGCGGGTGCGCGGCGGCGCCAGCTGTCCCGGCTGCAACCTGTTCCAGGCCGACCTGATGGGCATGGAGCGCAGCGGCCTCAACTTCCGCAAGGCGCGCCTGCGCCAGGCCACCCTGACCGCCGTGGTCATGAACCGGGCCAGTTTCGCCGGCGCCGACATGCGCGACGTCGACGCCTCGGCCGGCGTCTTCGGCGGGGCCAGTTTCGCCGGCGCCAACCTGACCAACGCCAACTTCGTCGGCAGCTACCTGCAGGGCGCCAACTTCAGCGGCGCCACCCTGACCGGGGCGGTGTTCTCCGGCGCCGAGATGGACCGCGCCACCGGCCTGACCCAGCGCCAGCTCGACCAGGCCTGCGGCGACGAGGCGACCCAGCTGCCGAGGGGCCTGCGAATTCCGCAGTGCTGACCCGGATCTGGGAAAACCCAATCCTTACCGCGAATTAAGTGGCGCCTTTGGGTGACGTGGGCCATCTCTGATCCTCGATGAACAAGCTCCTGGTCGCCCTTTCCGCCTTCTCCCTCATGGCCGCCGCCGCCGGCGTCGCCGAGGCCCGGGTCATTCCGGACGAGAAGGACATTCCCCGCCAGCTGTCGTTCGGCGGCGCCTGCCGCGCCTGCGACCTGTCGGGCAAGAAACTGGTCAACGCTCGCTTCACCGGCGCCGATTTCGGCGGCGCGGCCCTGGTCCGGGCCGACCTGCGCGGGGCCAGCTTCGTCGGCTCCAACTTCCAGTCGGCGCACCTCGCCGACGCCAATCTCTCCGGCGCCGAGATGATGGGCTCCAACTTCTCCTATGCCGACTTCACCGGGGCCGAACTCGACGGCGTCGAGGGCGCCGGGGCGGTGTTCCAGAAGGCCAATTTCACCCGGGCCAGCCTCGAGGGCGCCGAACTGCCGGCCGTCAACTTCAACGGCGCCAACCTGACCAGCGCCAACTTCCGCGGCGCCGAGCTGCCGCACGCGGTGATCACCCACGCCCTGGCCCCGGCCGCCAACTTCCGCGACGCCGAACTGGTCGGCGCCAGCCTGATCGGCTCGACCTTCACCGGCGCCAACTTCCGCGACGCCGACCTGTCCGGCGCGGTGCTGATCCGCTCCACCTTCAACAACGCCGACTTCCGCGACGCCGACCTGTCCGGCGCGACGCTGTTCGGCGCCGACCTCTCACGGGCCCGCAACCTCACCCAGCATCAGGTCAGCGAAGCCTGCGCCGACGGCAGCACCAAACTGCCCAGCGGCCTGACCCCGCGCCTCTGCAAGGGCCGCCGCATCATGGTCTACAACGCCCCGATGCCGCCCAAGGCCCCGGAGCCGCCGGAACCGCCCAGGCCGCCGCGCCGCTAGGCGACGCCGCAAGCAAGAACGCCCGCCTCTCTCGAGGCGGGCGTTTTGCATTTCAGGCTGTCCGGCCGATCAGGCCTTGAGCGGCGGGGCCAGGCGGATGTGCAGTTCTTTCAGCTGTTTGTCGGCGACTTCCGACGGCGCGCTCATCAGCAGGTCCTGCCCCTGCTGGTTCAGCGGGAAGGCGATGACCTCGCGGATGGCCGTCTGGCCGGCCAGCAGCATGACGATGCGGTCGATGCCCGGCGCCAGGCCGCCGTGCGGCGGGGCCCCGTAGCGGAAGGCGTTCAACATGCCGCCGAACTGTTCCTCGACAACGTCGGCGCCGTAGCCGGCGATCTCGAAGGCCTTCAGCATGATCTCCGGCTTGTGGTTCCGGATCGCGCCCGAGCACAGCTCATAGCCGTTGCAGACGATGTCGTACTGGTAGGCCAGGATGTCGAGCGGGCTCTTGGTCTCGAGCGCTTCCAGCTCGCCCTGCGGCATCGAGAAGGGGTTGTGGCTGAAGTCGACCTTCTTCTCTTCGTCCGACCATTCGAACATCGGGAAGTCGACGATCCAGCAGAACTCGAACCGGCCCTCGTCGATCAGCTTCAGCTCGGTCCCCACGCGGGTGCGGGCCGTGCCGGCGAACTTGTAGAAGACGCCCGGATCGCCGGCCACGAAGAAGGCCGCGTCGCCCTGGCCAAGGCCGAGGCCGCTCATCAGCGCCTGCGTGGGTTCCTGGCCGAGGTTCTTGGCGATCGGGCCGCCCCAGGCGCCCTGGTCCTCGCTCCAGAAGATATAGCCCAGGCCCGGCTGGCCTTCGCCCTGCGCCCAGCTGTTCATGCGGTCGCAGAAGGCGCGCGAACCGCCGCCCGGCGCGGGCACGGCCCAGACGGCGTTCTTCTCGGTCTCCAGGATGCGGGCGAACAGGCCGAAGCCGCCGCCGCGGAAGCTGTCCGAGACGTCCGACATCTTGATCGGGTTGCGGGTGTCGGGCTTGTCCGAGCCATACCAGGCGATGGAGTCGCGGTAGGGGATGCGCGGGAACGGGTAAGGGGTCACCGACTTGCCGTCGGCGAACTCCTCGAAGACGCCGTGCATCACCGGTTCGATGGCCGCGAAGACGTCTTCCTGGGTGACGAAGCTCATCTCGACGTCGAGCTGGTAGAATTCCAGGCTGCGGTCGGCGCGCAGGTCCTCGTCGCGGAAA
>JAQGIK010000163.1 GCA_028291265.1 Caulobacter sp.
GATCTGCACCTTTGGCGCCTTGGTCCGGGACATCATGCCGCGATCGCGGTCGTTACGGGCGCCCATTTATCACCCGTTAACCACTATCACGCGCGATTGGCTGGATTGGATGGCCTCAGCCATGTGACGATCGAGGTGCGCGGCCAACCGACGCCTTGACGTAAGCCCCCGGATCAGGCGTCAAACATGTCGATGGATCGCATATTGGAACCGTCCGCCGAGGTCACAGCCTGGGGCGAAGTTCGTCCCACCCGCCTGGCCTTGCATGTGGCGAGCAGTGTTGTGTGGGGCATGGCCGACGCCGGCTTCGCCGCGTGCGTGGGTGTCTCGCGCGGCCGCCGCGCCCTGTTTCGCGGCGTGGCCCATAGCCCGCAGGCCGTCCGCCAATTCCTCGACGCCCTTCCCGACCGCGCCCGCGACGGCGCCATCGCCTCAGCCATCACCCTGTTCAAACATCGCTGGCCGGTGACCACGGTCGCCAGCCTGCTGGCCGCGGCCGCCGTGCTCAGCCCCTTCGCACCCGACAGCATGCGCCCGCACGCGGTCGCCACCGCCATGGCCGCGCCGGCCTCCGCCCGGGCCATCGAGATCGTCTCGCGCAAGCCGCTGGCCCCCGGGCCCGCCGCCCTCCAGGCCCGGCTGACGGAACTGGCGCAGGCCTATGGCGAGCCCGTGGGCGTCGCCGTGGCCGACATCCAGGAGGGCTGGGTCAGTTCGGTCATGGGCGACGCGCCCTTCCCGCAGCAGAGCGTCTCGAAGCTGTGGGTGGCCATCACCATCCTCGACGCCATCGACCATGGCCGCCTGACCCTGGACCAGAGCGTCATGCTGTGGCCCGAGGATCGCAGCGTCTTCAACCAGCCGATCTCCTACCAGATCACCGACGCCGGCTATTCGACGACCATCCGCTCGCTGATGCACCACGCCCTGATCAACAGCGACAACGCCGCCAACGACAAGCTGATGAGCCTGGCCGGCGGCGCGCCGGCCGTGCTGGACATGATCCGCCGCAAGTCGCTCGAAGGCGTCAAACTGGCCGAGGACGAGAAGCACCTGCAGGCCCATATCGCCGGCCTGACCTGGAACCCGCAGCTGTCGCCCTACGGCGCCTTCGACGCCGCCCGCTCGCGCCTGCCGCACGACGTGCGCGAAGCCGCCATGGACGCCTATATCGCCGCCCCCTACGACGGGGCGAGCCCGGTGGGCATCGTCTCCGGCCTCGCCGCCCTGAAGCGCGGCGAACTCCTGTCCAGGGAGTCCACCGATGTGATCCTGGACATCATGGCCAAGTGCAAGACCGGGCCCCGTCGTCTGAAGGGCGGTCTGCCCGCCGACTGGACCATCGCCCACAAGACCGGCACCGGCCAGGACTTCAAGGGCGCCTCGATCGGCATCAACGACGTCGGCCTGATCACCGCGCCGGACGGCAAGACCTACGCCGTGGCCGTCATGCTCCAGCGCACCCACAAGGCCACGCCCGCCCGCCTGGAGTTCATGCAGGCCGTCACCAAGGCCGTGGTCGAAACCTGGCGCGCCGACAAGGGCCGGATCCCCGACCTGCGGCCCTCGGACGCCATCGTCGCCGAGTGATTCAGGCCGTCTGCGCGTTGACTTGGCCGGGGTCGTCTGTATAAGACCGCGCTTCTCGCCCGTGGGCCTCCCCGCGGGCGCAATTCTTTTTGCTAGAGTCCTCGGACTCTAAAGGTTTCAGGGCGCGAACGATGTACGCGGTGATCAAGACCGGCGGTAAGCAGTACCGGGTGCAACCCGGCGACGTGCTGGTGGTCGAAAAGCTCGACGGTGAGCCGGGTGCGCAAGTCGCCTTTGGCGAAGTCCTCATGCTGGGCGACGGCGACGCGGTGACCGTGGGCCTGCCCACCATCGCCGGCGCGACCGTCAACGCGACCCTGATCGAAACCCGCAAGGGTGAGAAGATCAAGATCTTCAAGAAGATCCGTAGCCAGGGCTATCGCCGCACCGGCGGCCATCGCCAGCACGAAACCGTCCTGCAGGTGACCTCCATCGCCGGCGACGGCAAGTCGGCCAAGTGGGACGGCGTCGTGAACATGGCCACCAAGGCGATGATCAACGCCAAGGCCCGTAACCTCACCCACGTGGTGGCCCAACTCGAAGCCCTGGCCGCTCCTGCGACCGCCAAGGCTCCGGCCAAGGCCAAGGCCGCCCCGAAGGCGGACGTGACTGCGGAGGCTCCGGCCGCCGAAGCCCCGGCCAAGAAGGCCGCAGCGCCCGCCACCGAAAAGAAGGCAGCGCCGAAGAAGGCCGCCGCCAAGAAGCCCGACGCCGAATAAGCGTCCGGTCCATAGGAATTAGGAGAGCACCATGGCTCACAAGAAATCCGGTGGTTCCTCGCGCAACGGTCGCGACTCCGCAGGACGCCGTCTCGGCGTGAAGAAGTTCGGCGGCGAAGCCGTCGTGTCGGGCAACATCATCGTGCGCCAGCGCGGCACCAAGTTCTTTCCGGGCGACAATGTCGGCATGGGCAAGGACCGCACCCTCTTCG
>JAQGIK010000172.1 GCA_028291265.1 Caulobacter sp.
GCCAGCACCAGTTCTACAAGGTCGAGCTGGTTTCGATCACCTCGGCCGAGGAGTCGGACGCCGAGCAAGAGCGCATGACGCAATGCGCCGAGACGGTGCTGAAAAAGCTGGAGCTGCCGTTCCGCACCATGCTGCTGTGCACCGGCGACATGGGCTTCGGGGCCCGCAAGACCTACGACCTGGAGGTCTGGCTGCCGAGCCAGAACACCTATCGCGAAATCTCGTCCTGCTCGAACTGCGGCGACTTCCAGGCCCGCCGCATGGATGCGCGCAGCCGCAAGGCTGGCGAGAAGGGGACGCGGTTTGTGCACACCCTGAACGGCTCGGGCCTGGCCGTGGGCCGCACCCTGGTCGCCGTGCTGGAGAACTATCAGCAGGAGGACGGCTCGGTGGCCATCCCGGCCGTGCTGCAACCCTATATGGGCGGGTTGACCTCGATCGGCGGCCCCGTTTGAAAATCCTGCTGACCAACGACGACGGCATCCACGCCGAGGGCCTCGAAACCCTCGAGAGGATCGCCTACGCCCTGACCGACGACGTCTGGGTGGTGGCGCCAGAGTATGAGCAGTCGGGGGCCAGCCGGGCCCTGACCCTGTCCGACCCGCTGCGGGTGCGGAAAGTCGCCGAGCGCAAATGGGCGGTGACCGGCACGCCGACCGACTGCGTGATGCTGGGCATCCGCAACCTGGTCGAGGGCAAGGCGCCGGACCTGGTGCTGTCGGGCGTCAACCGGGGCCAGAACATCGCCGAGGACGTCACCATGTCCGGCACCGTCGCCGGGGCCATCGAGGGCATGGCGCTGGGCATTCCCTCCATCGCCCTGTCGCAGGCGATGCTGGCCTTCCACGATGAAGTGAAGGCCTATTGGGAAACCGCCGAGGCCTATGGCCCGGGCATCGTCAAACGCTTGCTGGAAGTGGGCTGGCCCAGGGACGTCATCATAAACGTCAACTTCCCCTCGCGGCCGCCGGAAGAGGTGACCGCCGTCGAGGTGACCCGCCAGGGCTTCCGCGACATGCATATCCGCAAGGCCGAGAAGCGCACCGACCTCCGCGGCCGCGACTACTACTGGATGGGTTTCTCGGGCCAGCTGTCGAACCCGGCCGAGGGCACCGACCTCAAGGCCACCTACGAGGGGCGCATTTCGGTGACGCCGCTCCATATCGACCTCACCCACAACGAGACCGTCCATGCGCTCAAGGGCGTGCTGGGCGGAGCGCCGCCGAAAGCCTGAATGTCCAAAGCCCCGCCCGAGCAAGAAGGTGAGGATCGCGCCAAGCTGATCCTGGCGCTGCGCGAGCAGGGCGTGACCGACGTCAAGGTGCTGGGGGCCATGGAGAAGACGCCGCGCGAGATCTTCACGCCGGACCTCTTCAAGCAGCGCTCCTGGGAAGATTCGGCCCTGCCCATCGCCTGCGGCCAGACGATCAGCCAGCCCTACATCGTCGGCCTGATGACCCAGGCGCTGACGCTGGACCGCCGCAGCCGGGTGCTGGAGATCGGCACGGGTAGCGGCTACCAGACCGCCATCCTCAGCCGGCTGTCGCGGCTGGTCTACACGATCGAGCGCTACCGCACCCTGATGGCCGAGGCCGAGGCGCGGTTCAAAACCCTGCAGCTGGTCAACGTCATCACCAAATTCGGCGACGGCGGGGAGGGCTGGGCCGAGCAGGCGCCTTTTGACCGCATTATGGTCACAGCAGCGGCGCCCGAGGAGCCGACAAGGCTTCTCGCGCAACTGAAACCGGACGGGGTTCTGGTGGCGCCGGTGGGCCGGGGGCCCGTTCAGCAACTGATCCGCTATGCGGGTGACGGGGCGGGCGGCTTTCTGCGGGAAACACTGTGCGACGTGCGATTCGTCCCTCTTCTGGACGGCGTCGCGCGCGAACTTTGAGCCCAACCCTTTCGTCCAGCGACGAAAGGGCCGGACATTTTAAGCGGAGCACGTCCGGGCGTCGAACCGGTGTCCACTTCGCCTGACGTGCTCCGAAATCCACAGGCGTCTTCGTGTGCTTAACGCAGGCTTAACGCGCATCAAGCCAGGTGTGTCGTTCGACTGATTTAGAGAGCGGCGATGACCCAGTTTTTTATCCGCGCCCTGTTGCTCGCGGCCAGCGCCGCCGCCCTGACCGCCTGCGCGACCGCCCCGACGCCGCGCTATCCGGTGGTCGAGGGCCGCGAGGCCGGCACCGGGCCGACGGCCATCGAGATGCCGAAGCCGGCCTACGCCATCCGTGAGCGTGACGCGCCGCCGCCTCCGCCCGCGCCTCCGCCCCCGGATGGGGACGCCGAGGACGCCGCTCCCGCCGACGAACCGGGCGATGTCGCCTGGGCCGCGCCGGCCCCGCAATACGAAGGCGGCATCATCCGCGTCTCCAACCTGGCCCCGCCGGTCCAGGCCGAGCCGATCCTGTTCGCCCAGAACGACGTCGAGGACGAGCCGCAGGCGCCGGCCAGGCGCACCGAGAACCGCACCGTCGTCACCGTGGCCGGCAAGGTCGTCGCCGTCGACGGCAAGCCCAGGACCTGGACCGTCAAGGCGGGCCAGGGGCTCGACGCCGTGGCCCGCGAACTGGGCACCAACCGCAAGCAGCTGGCCGACGACAACAGGCTGAAGGAGCCCTACCTCCTCAAGCCCGGCCAGGTGCTGAAAGGCCCGGCCAGCAAGGGCAAGGCCTATGTCGTCGAGAGCGGCGACACCCTGACCGCCGTCGCCAAGCGCTTCAACGTCAAGGTCGCCGCCCTGGCCGACGAGAACAACCTGACCGTCAAGGCGGCCATCAAGAAGGGGCAGAAGCTGCGGCTGCCGCAGGGCTTCAAGGACAGCGGTCCGGTCAAGAAGACGGTCACTGTCACGGTCGATGCGCCGGCCCCGCCGCGCCCGCGCCCGCCGGTCTATCAACCGCCGGTTCAGCAGCCGTCCGCCGACCTGCCCGACGATCCGCGCGCCTTCCCGCCCTCGCGTCCGCCGGTCGAGACTCCGGCCGACCCGCGCGCGTTTCCTCCGGTCCAGCAGCCGCCGGCCCAGCAGTCGCCGACCCAACTTCCGCCCGCCAGGCCGCCGGCCGAGAAGCCCAGGCCGCCGGTCGCCAGGCCGCCTGTGGCCAAACCGCCCGTGCTGGCGCCGCCGGTGGCGACCCCGCCGGTCGTCAAGCCGCCGGTCTACAAGCCGCCCGTGCAGCAGCCCTACACCCCCCCGCCGTCGTCCAAGCCGCTGCCGCCGCTGATGCCTGACGACAAGCCGCCGACCTACAGCAACGACGACTACGCGCGCATGGCCGCCGGCCGCTTCCAGTGGCCGGTGCGCGGCACGGTGGTCTCGCCCTTCGGTCCCAGGGTCGGCCTTCAGCGCAATGACGGCGTCGACATCGGGGCCGCCGCCGGCACGCCGGTGGTCGCCGCCGCCGACGGCATCGTCAAGCTGGCCAACGAACTGCCGAGTTCCGGCCTGACGGTCATCATCCTCCACGCCGACGGCTGGGCGACGGTCTACGCCAACCTGCGTTCGGCCGATGTCGGCATGGACCAGCGGGTCTCCCGTGGCCAGAAGATCGGCGTCGTCGGCCAGAGCGGCGACGCGCCCCGACCCCAGCTGCACTTCGAAGTGCGGCATTCGCCGTCGGCCAAGTACAAGGCCCGGCCGATCGACCCGCAGGTCATCTTGCCTCGGTAGGGGAGGGACGACCGCTTTTCCAAACTCTCCCCCCCGCAAAGCGGGGGGGAGAGTTGAGGTGCGCTTACGGCAGCGGTTTGCCGAGTTCCCCCGCCAGGTCGCGGATGAACTGCCACGCCACGCGGCCTGACCGCGAGCCACGCGCCTGGGCCCATTGCAGGGCCCGGCGGTCGAGATCCTTCACACCCAGGTCGAACCGCCCGGCATAGCTTCGCACCGCGTCCAGGTACGCCGCCTGGTCCATCGGCGGGAAGCCGACCCACAGGCCGAAGCGGTCCGAGACGCTGACCTCTTCCTCGGCGTCCTCGGCGGCGGCGATCAGGCCGCGGCCTTCAGCATGGTCGCGCGGCATCAGGTGGCGCCGGTTGGAGGTGGCCACGAACAGCACATTCTCCGGCGGTCCGGCGACGCCGCCCTCGAGGGCCGACTTCAAAGCCTTGGCCGCCGCCGCCCCGTCCTCGAACGACAGGTCGTCGCACAGCACCACGAAGCGCTCGGCCCGATCCCGCAGCACGTCGAACAGGGCTGGCAGGGCCGTGACCTCGTCGCGGTCGACTTCGACCAGCTTGAGGTCCGGATGACCACCGACGGCGGCCATGAAGGCGGCCTTGGCCAGGCTGCTCTTGCCCGTGCCGCGCACGCCCCAGAGCAGGGCGTGGTTGGCCGGCAGACCGCGCGCGAAGCGGCCGAGGTTCTCGACGAAGCGGTCCTTCTGCCGGTCGACGCCGACCAGCAGGTCGAGCGGCAGGGGATAGTCGGGAGCGGCCACGAAGGCGGCGCGGGCCGGGTCGTGGCGGAACAGCCGGGCGGCCGCGAAGTCCGGCTGGGCCGGCGCGGCGGGGGCGAGGCGTTCGAGGGCCTCGGCGATGCGGGTCAGGAGGGGCGTCAGGTCGGTCATTGAAACCCCGCTTCTAGCGGACTGTGACGGCGAAAAGCCACAGGCCGCGCCTGTATTCCGGCCGCTCATTGCAATGACGAGGGGCAAGCCCTAGTTTCCGCCGACCTGAAACCGGCGCGCTCGACGAGCCGCGCCCGAAGCGATTTCTTGGAGCTACAATGCCTGATCCCTCTGGCCTGTTGTCCACTATCGGCCTGCCGATCCTGCTGATCGTTCTGTTCTACTTCATGATCCTGCGGCCGCAGCAAAAGCGCGCCAAGGAACATCAGGCGATGATCACCAACGTCAAGCGTGGCGACATGATCGAGCTGTCCAGCGGACTGGTCGGCAAGGTCGTCCGCGTCGAGGACAAGGAAGTCGGCGTCGAGATCGCCCAGGGCGTCACCGTCAAGGTCGTCAAGAGCATGATCGGCGTGGTCCGCACCAAGGGCGAACCCGCTCCCGCCAACGACGCCAAGAGCTGAACGCCCGCTAAAGGCGTCCCAAGAAGCTCGCGAGGAATTCCACCGCCATGATGCAGTTGTCCCGCTGGAAGGTCATTGTCGTAATCGCGACAGTGCTCTTCGGCCTGCTGTTCGCCCTGCCCAACGTGCTGCCCGCCAACGTCCGCAGCAGCCTGCCCGGCTTCATGCCCAAGAGCACCCTGAACCTGGGTCTCGACCTGCAGGGCGGCTCCTATCTGCTGCTCGAGGTCGACACGACCGCGCTGCAGAAGGAGAAGCTCAACAATCTGACGGAGGAGGTCCGCCGGATCCTGGGCAACGCCGGGACGCCGCCGCAGGGCGTCTCGCAGGACGGCAAGAGCGTGCTGGTGGTGATGCCGGCCGACAAGGCGCAGGCCGCCTTCGGCGAGCTGGCCAAACAGGCCCCCAGCCCGACCCGCAACGGCGGTCCCGACATCGTCGTCACCCGCCAGGGCGAGCAGGTGGTCAAGCTGACCTACACCGACACGGCGATCAACGAGACCGCTTCGGGCGCCGTCGAGCAGTCGATCGAGATCGTCCGCCGGCGGATCGACGAACTGGGCACCAAGGAGCCCTCGATCACCCGCCAGGGGACGAATCGCATCGTCGTCCAGGCCCCGGGCGAGAGCGATCCGGAAAAGCTGAAGGCGATCATCGGCAAGACCGCCCGCCTGACCTTCCAGATGGTCAACGACGATCCCTCCGATAACCAGGCGGCCCGCGAGGGCGCCATCCCGCCGGGCTCGCAAGTGCTGCCCCAGAAGGACGGCGGCGCCATCCTGCTGCGCAAGCGGGTCGAGGTCAGCGGCGACATGCTGACCCACGCCGGCGTCGGCACCAACCAGAACGGCCAGACCGTGGTCACCTTCCGGCTCAACGGCGAGGGGGCCAAGCGGTTCGCGGCGGTCACCCAGCGCAACATCGGCAAGCCGTTCGCCATCGTGCTCGACGGCATCGTGCAGTCGGCGCCGAACATCCAGAGCGCCATTACGGGCGGTTCGGGCGAGATCACCGGCAACTACACGATCCAGACCGCCAACGAGATGTCGATCCTGCTCAACGCCGGCGCCCTGCCGGCCCCGCTGAACGTGGAAGAGCAGCGGACGGTGGGGGCCGAGCTCGGCGCCGACGCGGTCAAGGCCGGCCAGATCTCGACCACGGTCGGCTTCGTCTCGATCCTGGTCTTCATGCTGCTGACCTACGGCCTGCTGTTCGGCGGCGTGTCGGTCATCGCCCTGATCGCCAACGGCATCCTGATCATCGGGGCCATGAGCCTGACCCAGGCGACCCTGACGCTGCCGGGCATCGCCGGGTTGATCCTGACCCTGGCGGTCGCGGTCGACGCCAACGTGCTGATCTACGAGCGGATGCGCGACGAGGTCAGGGCCGGAAGACCGCTGCTGGCCTCGATGGACGCCGGCTTCTCGCGGGCCATCGTCACCATCATCGACGCCAACCTGACGACCCTGATCGCCGCGGCGATCATGTTCTCGGCCGGCGCCGGTCCGGTGCGCGGTTTCGCCTGGACCCTTTCGATCGGCGTGTTCACCTCGGTGTTCTCGGCCGTGCTCATCACCCAGGTTCTTCTGGCCGTGTGGTATCGCGCCGCGCGTCCCAAGACCCTGCCGATCGCTTAAGGATCGACGACCATGTGGCCTCTCATCAAGATCCTTCCGGTCAAGACCAACTTCCGCTTCGTGGCCTTCTCGAAGTACGCCGGGATGCTGTCCATCCTGCTGGCGGTCGGCTCGCTGTTCATGGCCGTCTACCCGGGCAAGCCGCCCTGCGGCGGCCTGAACTGCGGCATCGACTTCAAGGGCGGCACGCTGCTTGAGTTCTCGACCACGGCCCCGGCCGACCTCGGCAAGATTCGCGAGGCGATCACGGCCCAGGGCGTCGGCGACCCGCAGGTCCAGGGCTTCGCGGCCCCCGGCGACGCGGCCGGCGCCAAACACGTCTCCTCGCGCTTCGAACCCGGTGAAAACCCGGCCCAGAAGGTCGAGCAGATCAAGACGGCGATCGAAAAGGTCACCGGCGGCGTCACCTTCACCCGCACCGAGGTGGTCGGGCCCAAGGTCTCGGGCGAACTGTTCACCGGCGGCATCGTCGCCCTGCTGGCGGCCATCGGCCTGATGCTGCTCTACATCTGGTTCCGCTTCGAACTGCAGTTCGGCCTCGGCGCCGTCGTGGCCCTGTTCCACGACGTCATCCTGACCTTCGGCATGATCGCCATCTTCAAGCTGGAGTTCAGCCTGACGACCGTGGCGGCCATCCTGACCATCATCGGCTATTCGATGAACGACACCGTCGTGGTCTTCGACCGCCTGCGCGAGAACATGCGCAAGTACAAGAAGATGCCGATGCGCGAGATCATCGACCTGTCCATCAACGAGACCCTGTCGCGGACGGTGATCACCGGCCTGACCGCCGTCCTGGCGCTGGGCGGCCTGGCCGTCTTTGGCGGCAACGCGCTGTTCGGCTTCTCGATCATCATGATCTTCGGCATCGCGCTGGGCACCTATTCGTCGATCTATGTCGCGGCGCCGATCATTCTGCTGTGGAACGGCGGCAAGCGGAAGGACGACGCCGAAGCCGAAGTCCAGATCCTGGGACCGGCCTCGCGGGCCTGAGGAGCGTGCGGCAGGCGCCTTCCATCGACGCCTGGGGCGGCGGCGGCTTTCGGGTCGCCGGCCTCTGGCGGCCGGGCTCGCTGCTGATCCTCGACGACGTGGCGCAGGACTGGCCGGTGGCCAGCCTGGCCGACCTGACCCTGGACGCCTTCGGGCCGGTGTTCGCGGCCGGGGCGGCGGTGGAGTTCGTGCTGCTCGGCACGGGTCTCTCCCAGGCCCTGCCGCCGCGCGAAATCCGCGAGGGGCTGCGGGCCAAGGGGCTCGGCCTCGAGTTCATGTCCAGCGAGGCGGCGGCCCGCAGCTACAACGTCCTGGCCTCCGAGGGCCGGCGAATGGCGGCGGCGCTGATCGCCGTCTGAAGTCTTGGCAGGTCTACGCGAAGCGGCCTATAGCTGAGCCCCTGGGTAGGATTTTTGAGGGGCTCGAACAATGACGGCGCTGCTGTCCAACTTCCGAAACACCATCATCGTCAGCTTCGTGCTGGCGCTGATCATGGTCTACGCCTTCTTCACGATCAATCAGGGCTCGCCCGCCGATTTCGCCGTCGCCGTGCTGCGTTGGCTGCACGTCTTCTTCGGCATCCTGTGGATCGGCCTGCTGTACTACTTCAACTTCGTCCAGATCCGCGTCATGCCGCAGATCCCGGCCGAGCTGAAGCCGGCGGTCAGCAAGTACATCGCGCCGGAGGCCCTGTTCTGGTTCCGCTGGGCCGCCCTGGCCACCTGGGTGGTCGGCGTCTTCCTGGCCTTCCACCGCGGCTACCTGCTGCAGGCCATCACGCTGGGCGCCCTGGACGGGTTCACCAACAAGGGCATCATGCTGCTCGGCATCGGCATGTGGCTGGCCACGATCATGTTCATCAATGTCTGGGGCTTCATCTGGCCGGCCCAGAAGATCGCGCTGGGCATCAAGGAAGGCTTCGACGCCGACGCCAAGGCGGCGGCCGGCAAGAAGGCGATGATCTTCTCGCGGATCAACACCCTGCTGTCGATCCCGATGCTGGTCACCATGACCATGTACCAGACCGTCGTCGGCTAGGACCGGGCTTCGGCCTGTTCCGGCTTTCGGTTATGAGAAGGGCCCGCCGGCGACGGCGGGCCCTTTTTCGTGGACCCCATGCAAGACCTCGACGCCCTGCTCGCCGACAAGGATCCCGACCGCTGGCTGTCCAGCCGGTTCGTCGCCGATCCGGCGGCCCGGGCCGACCTGGTGGCGCTCTACAGCCTCGACAACGAGCTCGGCGCCGTCGGCCGCAAGGTGCGCGACCCGCTGGTCGGGGAGATGCGGCTGGCCTGGTGGCGCGAGGCGCTTGAAGGCCTGATCGCCAGGGGCGACACGCGCGGCCATGCGGTGCTGGAGGGGCTGAAGGGCGCCCGCCTGCCGATGGACACCGTGGCCGGGCTGCCCGACCGCTACATCGACGCCCTGGAGCCGCCGAAGGACGACGAGGCCCTGTTGGCCCGCATCGACGAGACCGACGGCGTGGTCATGGCCCTGGCTGCACTGCGCCTGCATCCGGACGCCCGGGTCGAGCAGGTGGCCGACGCGGCGCGCGCGCTGCATCTGGCGCGGGCCGGGCAGGCGGACCGGGCGGCGGTACGGGCCGTGCTTGAACAGGGGAGGACGGCGCTGGCCAGTCTGCCCCAAGCTGCGTTCCCGGCCGTAGCCCACGCGGCGCTGGCTACGGCCTATGCCGGCCGTGGCAGAACCGGGCCGCTCGGTAAGCGGCTCCGGATCACCTGGGCGGTTCTGACCGGCAAACTCTGATCCCTCTCCCGACGAGCGGGAGAAGGGACCGTTGTTGCGGCGCCTACTTCTTCTCCGCCGTCCACTGGTCGAGCCAGCCCAGCACCTCGTCGTGCCACTGCACGGAGTTCTGCGCCTTCAGCACCCAGTGGTTCTCCTCCGGGAAGTAGAGGAACTTGCTGGGCACGCCGCGGCGCTGCAGGGCGGTGAAGGTCGAGATGCCTTCCTCCAGCGGCACGCGGTAGTCCTTGCCGCCGTGGACCACCAGCATCGGGGTGTTCCAGTCCTTGACGTGGTTGGCGGGGTTGAACTTGTCGTAGGTGGTGTTCGGGTCATACGGCGTGCCGCCGTTTTCCCATTCGCTGAACCACAGCTCCTCGGTCGAATAGCCCATGAAGCGGGCGTCGAAGATGCCGTCGTGGTTGACCAGGCACTTCCAGGGCTTGGCCCAGTTGCCGGCGATCCAGTTGATCATGAAGCCGCCGTACGACCCACCGAGCGCACAGGCGCGGTCGCCGTCGAGGAAGCTGTAGCTCTTGAGGGCGTGGTCCCAGCCCTTCTGGAGGTCTTCCAGGGGGCGGTCGCCCCAGTGCTGGCTGATGGCGTCGGTGAAGCCCTGGCCGTAGCCGGTCGAGCCGTGGAAATCGATCATCACCACCGCATACCCACGCGAGGCGTAGGTCTGGGCGTTCCAGCGGTAGTGGAAGAGGTTGCCGAAGCTGCCTTGCGGCCCGCCATGGATCAGGAAGGCGACCGGGTACTTTTTCGACGGATCGAAGTTGGCCGGCTTGACCAGATAGCCATGCACCGTCTCGTTGTTCCAGCCGGCGAACTCGAACTGCTCATAGCCGCCCCAGTCGACGTCCTTGAGCTGGGCCGCGTTCACGTCGGTGATCGGGTGCGGCATGGCCTTGCCCTTGAAGTCCTGCACCCAGAGCTGGGCCGGCGCATCGAGGGTGTCCTGGGCGTAGACGGCGCCGGTCGGGGTCAGGCTGAAGGCGCTGACATGGCCGGCGCCGGTTTTGGCCGTGACCTTGCCGCTCCTGGCGTCGATGGCGAACAGGCGGACCTGGCCGACGTCCTGGGCGGTGACGTAGAGGGTCTTGCCGTCCGGCGACCAGGCGATGGTGTCGGCCGAACGGTCCCAGCCGGCGGCCAGGTCGCGGGTGGCGCCGGTGGCGACGTCCCGCAGCTTGATCTGCCAGCGGTCGGCCTCGAAGCCGGGTCGCGCCATGGCCCGGTAGGCCATGGTCTTGCCGTCGGGGGAGAAGACCGCGCCCGTGTCCCAGGCCTTGTTGGCCTCGGTCAGGTTGACCGCGCCCTCGCCGCTGAGCGGAACCTGCCAGAGGTCGAAATTGGTCGACCAGGGCTCGGACTTGCCGGCGATGCGCACGGAATAGACCACCGCCCTGGAGTCGGGCGTGAAGCTGTATTCGCTGTCGTCGCCGAACGGCTTGGAGGGGGCGTCGCCGTCGACGCCGCGCATCAGGTGGGTCGGCTCGCCGGCCTTGCCGTCGGCGCCCAGCGGCAGGGCGAACAGCTGGCTGTTCTTGCCGTCGGCCCAGGTGTCCCAGTGGCGGACGAACAGGCGATCGTAGACGTGGCCGTTGGACTTGGGCGTCAGGTCCTCGGGCAGCTTCTTCTTGCAGAGGATTTCCGGGCAGTTCGTATCGACGCTGAGCGACACGACCAGGGTCTTGCCGTCCGGCGAGACGGCGAAGGAGCCAACGTCGATGGGCAGGCTCGTCACCTGGGTGACGGCGCCGCCGGCGACGTCGAGGCGAAACACCTGGTCGACCCCGCCGGTGCGGCCGGAGGCGAAGTAGACGGCCTTGCTGTCGGGCGACCAGCGCGGCGAGACGGCGCCGCCGTCGGAGGCGGCCAGACGGGTCGGCCTGGCGTCCCTGGCCTTCAGGTCGACCAGCCACAGGCTCATCGCCGCCTTGTTGGCGTCGTAGTCCATGGTCCGCAGGCTGTAGACGACCCAGCGGCCGTCGGGCGAGACCCGCGGGTCGCTGACCCGCTCGAGGGTGACCATGTCCTTGGCGGTAAACGGGCGGGCCTCGGCGGCCCCAACGGTCATCACAGCGGCCAGCGCGGCGCCGGCCAGCAGGCGGAATGCGATCTTCATGGACTGGGTATTCCCCGGAAGGCGTTGTCGATTGGCGCGGAACCTAGACCCGGGGCCGGTCCGGCGCCAGTGTCCAGGACGAGGGGACGACAGCGTATGAAAACAGATCGATCGCGTTGGGGTCTGGCGGTCTGTTTTGCCGGCCTTCTCCTGGTTGTGGCCTGCGAACCAGCGGCGACGCCACCGCCCGCGGCGGCGCCCGTGGCCCGCCTTGACTGCGGGCATGAAACGACCGCGAAGCTGGCGGCCGGAACGGTGCGGGTCGTCTACTGCACCGATGAAGGCGCTGGCGCCAGAGGTCGGATCGCGCGCCTGGCAGTGACCCTCAACGGCGAGGACATCGACATGCCGGGCTCGGCCTACGCGGATCTGGACGAGGTCGCCGAAACCATCATCGAGGACGCTCCCGGCGGCTTTCGCGTGCAGATCCGCGGCGGGGACGCCGGCGGCGCCTACACGGTGGTGCTGACCTTCACGCCGGACCGCCTGACCGGGCGCACCCTGGCCGGTGAGACCGGCGATGTGGTGCAACGCACGACCTATCTGATGCCGGTCGTCACCTGATCAGGGACGCCAGGGTCGCAGGCGTGGAATCCACCGCGGCACGGCGGCGAAGTAGGCCGCGTAGTCGTCGGGAAACTGCTGGCGCAGGGTCGGCTCCTCGTAGGTGACCACGAAGGCGTGGGTGACCAGTCCGATCAGGATGCCGTAGGCCAGCAGGTCCAGGTTCTGGGCCATGGCCGCCTGGCCGAGGATCAGGGCCATCACCGAGACGTACATCGGGTTGCGCACGTGGCGGTACAGGCGGCTGGTGACCAGCCGCTGGGTCGGGGCGATGGGGGCAGGGGTGCCGTCGCCCTTGAGTGCGAAGTCGGCGAAACAGAGCAGCAGGCCGATCAGGCCAAGCCCGGCCAGCAACAGGCCGGGCCAGAACGGCCAGCCGGCTTTCCACGCCCAGCGGGTGATCCACCAGGGGATCAGCCCCGCCACCGTGCCCGGCGCCACGAACAGGAACAGCACCGTGCCGGCGATGGCGCGGGTCCGGTCCATGCCGCTACTCCGCCGCCAGGGCGCGGGCGCCCAGCCAGCCGTCGAGGTCGTCGAGGGCCCGCTGGCTCATCAGCTGCTTCTTGGCCCGGCCGCGCTCCTTCACCGGGATCTTCTCGCCGGCAGCGTCCTTCTTCGGGGCCTCCATGGGCGGCAGCAGGCCGTAGTTGATGTTCATCGGCTGGAAGCTGCCCTTGCCCTCGACCAGATGGCCGCCGGTGATGTGGGCGGCCAGCGCCCCCAGGGCCGTGGTCTCCGGCGGCGTCGCCAGCGGCGCGCCCAGCCGCTCGGCGGCGGCGAGGCGACCGGTCAGCAGGCCGATGGCGGCGCTCTCGACATAGCCCTCGACGCCGGTCACCTGGCCGGCGAAGCGCAGGCGTTTGTCGGCCTTCAGCCGCAGCTGCCCGTCCAACAGCTTCGGGCTGTTGAGGAAGGTGTTCCGGTGCAGGCCGCCGAGGCGGGCGAACTGCGCGTCCTTCAGGCCCGGGATCATCCGGAAGACGTCGGCCTGGGCCCCGTGCTTCAGCTTGGTCTGGAAGCCCACCATGTTCCACAGGGTGCCCAGGGCATTGTCCTGCCGCAGCTGGACGATGGCGTAGGCCTTGACCAAGGGGTCGCGGGGATTGGTCAGGCCGACCGGCTTCATCGGGCCGTGACGCAGGGTCTCGCGGCCGCGCTCGGCCATCACCTCGATGGGCAGGCAGCCATCGAAGTAGGGGACATGCTCCCAGTCCTTGAACTCGGCCTTGGGCCCGTCCAGCAGGGCGTCGATGAAGGCCTCGTACTGAGCCTTGTCCATCGGACAGTTGATGTAGGCCGCCGCGTCGCCGCCCGGGCCTTCCTTGTCGTAGCGCGACTGGCGCCAGGCGATGTCCATGTCGACGGACTCGAGGTGCACGATCGGGGCGATGGCGTCGAAGAAGGAGAGGCTGTCCTCGCCGGTCAGCTGCAGGATCGCCTCGGCCAGGGCCGGGGAGGTGAGGGGGCCGGTGGCGACGATGACGCTGTCCCAGTCGGCGGGCGGCTGGCCGGCGACCTCTTCCCGCTGGATGGTGACCAGCGGATGGGCTTCCAGCCTCGCCGTCACGGCGGCCGAGAAACCGTCGCGGTCGACGGCCAGGGCCCCGCCGGCCGGCACCTGATGGGCGTCGCCGCAGGCCATGATGATGCTGTCGCAGCGCCGCATCTCGGCATGCAGCAGGCCGACGGCGTTGAACCGCCAGTCGTCGGAGCGGAAGCTGTTGGAGCAGACCCGCTCGGCAAGGACGTCGGTGTGGTGGGCGTCGGTGCCGCGCACCGGGCGCATCTCGTGCAGGATCACCGGCACGCCGGCCCGGGCGATCTGCCAGGCGGCCTCGGACCCGGCCAGGCCGCCGCCGATTACGTGAATGGGCACATGAACAGGTTTCGTCGTCATGGGCGGACAGATAGTCGCCAAACGCCTGCGGGGGAACCGCCCAAGGCCGTCGATCGCTTTCTGGTGGCGCGACCGCGCGGCCTGTGGTGTGCTCCCAAGTTCATGATGAACCCTCGGGGGAGGCGAACTTGGCCCAGCTGGATATCGGAAAAACCGCAACGGCGGGCTTCGGCGTCATCGGCCGCCAGCCGCTTTCGCCATTGATCTGGGGCTTGGTCACCCTGGTGCTGTCGGTCGGGCCGATGCTGCTAGTCCTGCCAGCCATGGCCGAATTCTTCCGGATGGCCATCGAGGGCGCGCAGAATAACGCCCCGGCGAACTCCGAGGAGATGATGCGCGTCTCCAGCCAGATGAACGCCGTGACGCCGCTGACCTGGATCACTGGTCTGCTGGCCTACGCCCTGACCACCGGCGCGCTGTTCCGCGTCATGCTGAAGCCGGACGACAAGTCCTGGTTCTACATGCGGATCAGTATGGCCGAGGTGATGCTGGTGGCGGTGACGATCGTTTTCGCCATCCTGTTCTTCATGGCCCTCCTGGTCGTGGCGGTGATTGTCGCCATTGTGGCGACCATCGCCTGGCAGGCGTCGGAAGCGGCGGGGATCACTACCGCCATCATCCTGGGGCTGGCGGCGTTCGGCGTCCTGCTCTGGGGCGCATTACGCTTTTCGCTGGCCTTTGCAATGAGCTGGGAGCGTAAGCAGTTCCTGCTGTTCGAAAGCTGGACCCTGACCAAGGGGCATGGCCTTCAGCTGTTCCTGGCCGGTCTGCTCAACTTCCTGATCATGATCTTGTTGTCGCTGTTGCTCGCCATTGTCGTGGGCGGAACGGTGATCGGCCTTCTCGCCGCCTCGGGCGCGCTCGGGGCGATCAGCAGTGGTGACCCGGCCAGCTACTTTACGCCCGAGCGGATCATCTCGCTATGGCCCCTGGCCTTGGTTTGGTTCGTCTTAGCCTCGATCGTCCAGAGCTACACAAATGTCATCCAGACCGCGCCCTGGGCCGAGGCCTACAGGGAACTGGTCAATCCGACCGAAGACGTCTTCTGAACCCTGGCTGGACCTGTCGCGTTGGTCTCGAATGCTGGCATAAGCTTCACCTGTCGAAGGGTGAAGCGAATCAGCCGACCGCGACAGGGGATAGAAGTCTTCAGATGTCCTTTTCGCCCGTTCAGGCGTCCCTAGAGGGCTTCCGCTTCATCCGTGACCGGCCACGGCCGGTGACGGTGTGGATGATTGCGCTGTTGGCGCTCAACCTCGCGGCCGCGCTGTTCAACCTGTCGCCCTGGGCGCAGCGGCTGGTCCAGCTGCAGACGGAGCAGAATTTCGAATGGTCCTGGGCGACGCTTCAGGACCTGGCCCTGCACCTGTTGCCGGCGGCGGCTATCGCCCTGTTCCTGACCTTCGCCAGCCTGTGCATCGTCGCGCCGTCGATCTTTCGGGTGATGCTGGGCAAGACCCGCAATCCCGACTTCCGCCTGGGGGCCGACGAGGCGCGGATGTTCTGGCTGTTCCTGGCCATCCTGCTGGCCATCACCGTCGCCGCCGTGCCGTTCGGCATCGTGCTGGGCCTCAGCCGCGCCCTGGCCGGTCCGCTGGCCGAGCGGGTCGGGCTGTCGGGACTGATGGCCCTGCTGGGCCCGCTGTCGGTGCTGTTCCTGCAGGCCTACTTCATCATCCGCCTGTCGCTGACCGCGCCGGTGGCCATCGACCAGCATCGGCTGGATGTGATGGGCTCCTGGAAGATGACCCACGGGGCCTTCTGGCAGCTGCTGGCCGGAACGGCCCTGGCCCTGCTGTGGACCCTGGCCGTGGCCTTCGGGGCGGTGATCGCGTTCTCGCTGGTGGCGGTCCTGGTCACCTTCGTGCTGGGCATCCCGCCGGGGGAGCTCAGCGCCTTCCTGTTCCCGGTCGGCCAGGGCATCGCCGACCACTTCGGGCCCGGGCCGATGTTGCGCCGGATCTTCGAGTCGGCCCTGCTGGCCATCCTGTTCTGCGTGGTCTGCGCCACGGTGGTCTACGCCTACCGCGAGCTGTCGCCGTCGCGCGACGAGACGGTCGAGCCTGAGGACGACATCCTCGAGCACGAAACCGTCGTCTAGAAACTCAAGTCAGCTGTTGGCGGTGGCGCTGGGGCGTTCGCTGACGCGGGCGTGCCAGTCGCGCAGGGCGGTGGCCTTTTCCGGAATTTCCAGCCCGGTGAAGGCGGCGAAGTCCACCGTCGACTGGGCGCAGATGTCGGCCATGCCGTAGGTCTGGCCGGCGATGAACGGGCCGCCGGCCGCCAATTCCCTGTCCAGCCAGCCGCAGGCGCGGGCGTAGAGCTCGCGGTTCGACTCGCCGAACTCGGTGAACTGGGTCAGCAGCGACGCGGTCAGGGGATGGGCGTGACGCCAGAACATCCCGACCGGGGTCATCAGCTGGAATTCGATTCGCCGGATCCACATGTCGACCAGCGCCTGTTCGACCGCCGTGGCGCCGAACATCGGCGGCTCGGGATGCAGGCTCTCGAGGTAGCGGCAGATGGCGACGCTCTCGGAAATCGCCGTGCCGTCGTCGAGCACCAGGGTCGGCACCTGGCCCAGCGAATTGCGGGCCTTGTGCTCGTCGCTCTTATGCTCGCGCGCCTGCATCTTCACCCGGGTTTCGGGCAGGTCGATGCCTTTTTCGGCCACGAAGATTCGCACCCGGCGCGGATTGGGCGCCGGGTTGCGCTCGCCATACAGGATCACGTGCGGATCAGCTGCAGGGGTTGGTGCCGCAGTTCTGCAGACCAACGCGCTGTTGGTCCTGCAGGTTCTGCCGGTCGAGTTCGGCCTGCTTTTCCCAGTCGGTCTGCGTGCGGCAGACCTTGACGGGGAAGCGGGTGCCGAGCACCGGGGTCTTCTTGCAGACCATCCGGCTCGGGTCCTTCTTGGCTCCCTGCTTGGGCGCCTCGCCCGGCTTGGCGGCGGTCTCGGCGGCGAAGCTGGCGGTGGCGAGGGTCGCACAGGCGAGAGCGACGAAAATGACCTTCATGGGAAACTCTTCAACTGTGATCGAGGAGGACCAGCCTCCCCTTCAGGCCGACCGGATTAACAACGGTAACATGATGGAACCCGAAACGCCACCGCGGCCCAGTCTGAGCATTCGCGACCTATCGCCCCCCAACTCTCGCCCGGGGCCTGAGGGTCTGATAACCAAAGGCGGACGGCTCCGCTGACGGGGACGCGGGAGGGAAGTGATGAGTGAGATTTCGGCGACCGACGCCGCCCTGGGCGGCTTTCCACTGGCCCGGAGCAATCCGCGGACGATCCTGATCTGGGGCCTGCTGGCCTTCATCAGCACCCTCGTCACCTTCAGCCTGATGACGGTGCTCTCGGGCGCGGCCTTCGCCAAGGCCCAGACGTTGGGAACCTCTCCCGACATCCAGCCCGGCGAGATCCTCGAGATGTATCGGCAGATGGCCCCGGGGTACGGCGCCTCGATCGTCGTCTCGATCGTCATGAGCGGACTGATCAACGCCTCGGCCGCCCGGCTGGTGCTCAATCCGTCGGACCGGCGGGTTTCGGCTACGTCCAGTTCGGCGCCGACGAGTTGCGCCAGATGCTGCTGGCCCTGGTGATCAATCTGATTTTCATCGGACCCTGGGTCGCGGTCGGCGTGCTGATCGGCGTGGCCAACGCGATCGGCGGCCCCGGGCTTTCGGCGCTGGTCGGTCTGGTCGCCTTCCTGGCGGCGCTGTTCGCCAACCTGCTGCTGGCGGTCCGGCTGTCGCTGTCGAGCGCGGCCACCTTCGTCAACCAGCGCCTGGCCATCCAGGAGTCCTGGCGGATGACCAAGGGGCGCTACTGGCCGCTGTTCGGGACCTACCTGCTGGCCGGCGTGCTGGGCATGCTGGTCGTCCTGCTGGTCTGGGGGATCTCGATGGTGGTGGTCAGCCTGATGTTCGGGCTGACGGCGGCGGGCGGGGCGATGAGTCCGACCTTTGAATCGCTCGGCGCGGTGCTCAGCCCGGCCAACCTGGTCTACGTCGCCATCCTGTCGTTCGGCTCGTCGCTGGGTTACCTGATCTTCCTGACCCCGGCCCCGACCATCTACAAGCAGCTGACCGGATCGGCGGCCGTCTTCGACTGACGGCCGCCAGCTTCTAGGCCCGCTTCTTGCGCCGCTCGGCCGCCCGGTCGCGGTGGCGCTTGAGCAGGACGTCGAGGTAGCGGCCGGTCCAGCTGTCCGGGATCGCCGCCACCTGTTCGGGCGTGCCGACCCCGACGATCTCGCCGCCGCCGTCGCCGCCCTCGGGGCCGAAATCGACCAGCCAGTCGGCGGTCTTCACGACGTCCAGATTGTGCTCGATGACGACCACGGTGTTGCCCTGGTCGACCAGTTCGTGGAGCACTTCCAGCAGCTTGCGGGTGTCCTCGAAATGCAGGCCGGTGGTCGGCTCGTCGAGGATGTACAGGGTGCGGCCGGTCGCTCGTTTTGACAGTTCCTTGGACAGCTTGACCCGCTGCGCCTCGCCGCCCGACAGGGTGGTCGCCGACTGCCCGACCTTCACATAGGTCAGGCCGACCCGCTTCAGCGTCTCCATCTTGTCGCGCACCGGCGGCACGGCCTTGAAGAAGTCGGCGGCCTCCTCGACGGTCATGTCGAGGACGTCGGCGATCGACTTGCCCTTGAACAGGATGTCCAGGGTCTCGCGGTTGTAGCGTTTGCCGTGGCAGACATCGCAGGTCACGTAGACGTCCGGCAGGAAGTGCATCTCGATCTTGATCAGCCCGTCGCCCTGGCAAGCCTCGCAGCGGCCGCCCTTGACGTTGAAGCTGAACCGGCCGGGGCCGTAGCCGCGGGCCTTGGATTCCGGCAGGCCGGCGAACCAGTCGCGGATCGGTTGGAACGCGCCGGTATAGGTCGCGGGGTTGGACCGCGGGGTCCGGCCGATGGGCGACTGGTCGATGTCGATGACCTTGTCGAAGTTCTCCATCCCCTCGATGCGGTCGTGTGGGGCCGGCGCGTCGGAGGCGTTGTGCAGGCGCCGCGCGGCGGCCTTGTAGAGGGTCTCGATGGTGAAGGTAGACTTGCCGCCGCCGGAGACGCCGGTGATGCAGGTGAAGGTGCCGACCGGAATCTCGCCGGTGACGTTCTTCAGATTGTTGCCGGTGGCGCCGACCACCCGGAGCATCTTCTTCTTCGAGAAGGGCCGGCGGTCTTCCGGCACCTCGATCTCGCGGGCGCCCGAAAGGTACTGGCCGGTCAGGCTCCTAGGGTTGGCCATGATGTCGGCCGGCTTGCCCTGGGCGATGATCTCGCCACCATGGATGCCGGCGGCGGGGCCCATGTCGATGACGTGGTCGGCGGTCATGATCGCCTCCTCGTCGTGCTCGACCACCAGCACCGAATTGCCGAGGTCGCGCAGGCCCTTCAGCGAGGTCAGCAGGCGGGTGTTGTCACGCTGGTGCAGACCGATGGACGGCTCGTCCAGCACATAGAGCACGCCGGTCAGGCCGGAGCCGATCTGGCTGGCCAGCCGGATGCGCTGGCTCTCACCGCCCGACAGGGTGCCAGAGTTGCGCGACAGGTTCAGATAGTCGAGCCCGACATTGACCAGGAACCGCAACCGGTCGGTGATCTCCTTCAGGATCCGCCGGGCGATCTCCATCTGCTTGTCGGAGAGCTGGCCCTCCAGCGCCTCGACCCAGTCCTTGGCAGGCTTGATGGCCAGGCGGCTGACCTGGCCGATATGCATGCCGGCGATCTTCACCGCCAGGGCTTCGGGCTTCAGGCGATAGCCTTCGCAAACCTCGCAGGGCGTCGCCGACTGGTAGCGGCCCAGCTCCTCGCGTACCCAGGCGCTGTCGGTCTCGCGCCAGCGGCGCTCGAGGTTCGGCATGACGCCTTCGAAGGTCTTGTTGACCTCGTACTTGCGGGCGTTGTCGTCGTAGACGAAGCGGATCTTCTCCGTGCCCGA